>NZ_JBNGOZ010000018.1:0-101917 GCF_050589825.1 Carboxylicivirga longa
GTTGGTGATAAACTGAATAATACCGATAAAATGGCCGCATAACTTAACTGAATGTCCGAAAAACTATTGCAAGTTCAGGATTAGGTGTTAGTTCTTAGGTATTAGTTAGGAAGCGCAAAGAGTGAAAGAGGTTGATGTAGCGGGACGCTACACCGAACGAGGGGGCAAGCTCAGGGGCCGGAGTGGATAACGGTGGATGAGGGAGTTGTATTTATATTAGGCTTACAAAAAAGCATAAGCATATTTGTAATGTTAGTGTTCAAAAGCTTATAGTATTCATTAACTTTGTTACACTGATTAAAATTAGACGTTATGAATATTGCCGAGAAGAGAGATTTTATACACAGCCATTTACATCAGGTGAATGAGCCTGTATTGAATGATATCTATGAAAAAATGCTGGCTTTATTTAAAGAAGCGATGCTTGACGAATCAGAAGATGATATCAAGAAAGGAAATGTAATATCTCATCAATCGTTAAAGCAGGAGGTGCAAAATTGGAGACCTACCAAATAGTCTGGACAAACCGAGCGGTCAAAGATTTGCGCAAGGTTTATGATTTTTATACTGAGTAAATTGGAGAAGGTAAAGCTTATGAAATAATCGAAGAGTTATTGAGTAAAGTTGATGTTTTATCTGATGCTCGATTTGCTGAAATTGGTGTCACTGATGATGAGTTTAAACACCTTAAGAGATCTTATAAGAAATTGATTAAGAGGAATATTAAGATCACATATAGACTCAGTATCAGCAAATCGGTAGTTTATATTAATCGCTTATTTGATACTCGTCAGCATCCTCGCAAAAACAAATAGCACTGTCTAAGTATTTGACCAGGGTTGGGTATTGGTAGTTTTTGGTGTCATGGGTTGGTTCTTAGGTGTTAGGCAGGAGGCTGTAGGGAGATGATGCAAGGTGAGTAATGAGTGGCATGATGGTTCCCCCTCTGCCTTCGGCATCTCCCCAAGGGGAGAATAGGTTTACAGCTGTGCCTTCGGCATTTTCATCTCGGCTGCGCTCGATGACCGGCCGTGGGAGAATGGATTTAAATGATGCTGTCTTATCAGATGGGTTTGCTCAAGCCGCAAGGGCTCCAACTTTTTTCTACAGTCAAAAAAGGTTGGCAAAAAGTCCGCTGATTACACCATTCGATGACCCACTAAGCAAAGTTCCAGGAAAAATTTAAAGGATTACAAGTAGTGGAATTACTGTTTCTCTTGTTCATCATTCAAAGACAGGATTTTCTTCATTAACATGGAATCATCAAATAGAATGAGCCTTAAACCCTTAAACCACCCTTTTTTACAGCCTGGCAAAAGAAGTCAAGGTTGAGGGGCTAAAGGCAGATCTTAGTTTCGAATTAAAGGAATTGAAAACGCGAATTGAGCAAATATGGGTGTTAAGAGTAAGAGGTGAGTGATGAGTTGTGAGCGGTTAGAATGACAACGAAAATTAGAAAGATTAAGAGCCCCGAACCCGCAGGGCTTGACCTTTACTATTTGCCAGGCTGTGAGATTTTTGTTTAAGGATTTGAGGGTGGGGTAGTACTTAGCTCTTAGGAGTTAGGGTTTAGCTATTAGGGTGTAGGAGATAGGTATTTTAGGTTTGATAAGTGCAATGAAATGCACTTTTATATTAGAAAGCACATCCGGTAAAGTAAAATAGGGTGTAAAGTGCAGTTTGTTGCTCTTTTTGTGGTATTTGTTTGAAGTATTCTTTATTTTTGATACAAATAGAGCGGTATGTTGCACTTTTCAGAATTAATAAAAACCATTAAAGTCCGTAGAGAAATGCTGCAGGTGAATCAGGAAATGTTGGCTGATCTATCGGGTGTAAGCTTACGAACCATCAAGCAGTTTGAAAGTGGGAAAGGCAACCCCACCTTGCAGACGATGAGTAAAGTGGCTGATGCATTGGGTTTAGAACTTACATTGAAAGTAAAAACGTTAAATCCAGATGAATGAGACAAGCTAAAGTTATCTACAAAAACGAGGAGGCAGGTCTGCTTACTCAATTAGATAGTGGAGCATTTGTGTTTCGCTACAGTGATGCATGGTTTAATGCCACAGATAAACCACCTATTAGTCTTACATTACCTAAAAATCAGCAGGAATACCAGTCTGAATATTTGTTCCCGTTTTTTTACAATATGTTGCCGGAAGGGACGAATAAACAGGTTGTTTGTCATGCTATGCGTATTGATAAAGACGATCATTTTGGTTTATTGCTAACTACAGCAAGTTATGACACTATTGGCGCAGTTAGAATTATAAAAACGGATAATGTATGAGTTTACCTGATATACACTATTGCCCCGGAACATTAAAAGAAGGAAATAGAACCTATTCAGCAACAGCTCTAAAGCGTGTATTCAAGGGGAAGAAGGTAAGTCATATTCTTCCTTACGAGTCGCCGGCAACGAACGCGTTAACTGATGAACTGTTTAAGGATAACCGAAAAAGGATGTCTATTTCCGGTGTACAAGAAAAATTCTCTGTTTTGCTTGACAAAAATAAATTGCGTTTAATTACCGAAGGCGAACACGGGCAATACATTCTTAAACCTCAACCAAGTGCAGGTAAGCATCCTGAAATGATGCCAGCCAACGAGCATTTAACGATGCAAATAGCACGGCAGGTTTTTAATATCGAAACGGCCGAAAATGCACTTATTTTTTTTCGTAATGGCGAACCGGCCTATATTACTAAGCGATTTGATGTTCAAGATGACAACACGAAGGTGGCACAGGAAGATTTTGCTGCTTTAGCGCTAAGAACGCCTCAAACACACGGTGCAAACTATAAATACCTGGGTAACTATTATGATTTATTTGTGATAATGAAAAAGTTTGTTCCTGCCTATAATATTGAAGCTCCCAAGCTTTTGAAGCTTATCCTGTTTAATTATTTATTTTCTAACGGCGATGCACATTTTAAAAACTTTTCACTCATACAAACTGACTTTGGAGATTATAAATTGAGTCCGGCTTACGACTTGTTGAATAGCCGCATTCATATTGAAGATAAGGATTTTGCACTGGATGATGGTTTGTTACCTCCAGCTCTGGCAAAGGGAAAAGTACATGAACAGTTTTATCAACTTGGTGAGTTGGCAGGCATCAGTATCAAACTGATTGATAATATTTTTGCTCTGCTCAGTTCCGGTAAGGATGATGTTTTAAGGTTAATTAGTCATTCTTATCTTTCTGAAAAGTTGAAGCGTAACTACGAACAGGCCTATTTAACCCGCTTAAAAAAACTGAACAGGAAATAAGGGGTAGCTCTTAGGTGTTAGGTTCTAGCTATTAGTGTCTATCAATTGAAATTCGTGTATTTTTTGGCAGAAAATATAAGCAAACTGCCAATAGTTTTGATACTAAAATTTCGATAATCAGTGCTTTTACGGCTCGTCTAGGTTAGGGGTTAGCTAGGAGATGCAATGAAAAAGTATCAAGGGTCAAGCGCCTGCGGCTAGTGGAGGATGGAAGCGCAATGAGTCCTTCGGGAAGCTCAGGGCATTGTACTCAGCAATCAAGCATTGATTTGGTTATGTGAGATTTATGATGTTTGGATGTAGGAGTGTGCTTAGTGATTTATAGAGGATGAAAAAAAGCGAAGGATAACATGTAAGCTTTGTTGTTGCCATAATTTATCAGTTGTTATTAAGTTATGCCCATGGGCAGGTACAATCCATAGGCTTGAATTATCAATGGCATGGTGCATATCAACAGCTTCAGCAACAGAGAATAGGGGGTCGCTGTCGCCCAGAATTATTAGTGTTTTGGCTGTTATGGTAGATAAATAAGGGGGTGTGAAATTTATATCGTTATAGGTGTTGGAAAAGTTATTTAGTTGCTGGTATATTTTTCTGATTTGTTCATCCCCTCCAAGGTGTATGGAGCGGAGATATGATAAGTGGCTATCATTTAAATTATCAAATGTAAATGAGCTTAATACTTTTCTTGCCTGCTCTGAATAGTAGGACGATGTTCCAATTAGGACCATATTTGAGATTCTATCCGGTTGTTGCGTTGCCATGTGTAAAAGAGTCAGGCCACCAGAACTGTAACCTATTGCATTGAATTTGTTAATATTCAACTTATCGAGTAGGGCAAAGATATCAAGTGCTGACTCATTGTGTTTGAATTCATTAGTAGGATTGGTTGATTTACCATGTCCTCTCATGTCAGGGATGATTAATTTGTATTTTAATGATAAGGAATCTAGCAGATTATACCAGATAGTATGATTTTGTGTGAAACCATGCAGTAACACTAATGGGTATCCATCGCCAAAAGTCTCATAATAGATACTAACTCCATTAACTTCGGCAGTTTGCTTTGTTTGGGCGGCAGTTGAAGTTAATGTGATTAAAAAAATGGAAATTAGCAGGGCGTTTTTCATGACACAAATTAATAAGATGACTTAATAAACTGGTTTAAATCTTCACTGAGCTTTTGGAGTTGAAGCTGGTCGATGTACATCATGTGACCGGCTTCGTAGTATTTAATGGTGACGTTGTTTTTAGTATTCTCTTCAAAATGGATATGGTCAAAACAATAGGTGGTTACAGAGAAGGGGGTGGCACCATCATAGTAACCTGCTGCTACAAATATCTTAAGAAAAGGATTCTTAATCAACGCTCTACTAATGTCTTCACCCAAGTAGATTGGCCGACCTTTAAATTTGCCTAGTTTCCAACGATTAACTATAGAGCTGTTAAAGGTAATGTACTGACGATCATCCGGGTAGTTAAGATCTGTTTTTAGGTATTGGAAAAATGTGGATGAATATGAACCGTCCATAAATGTGGTACTTGGGTCATATATGGCATAATTAGACCAACTGTCAGTTGGATTAATCCGTCTTGTTAAACGGGAGTCGTACCGACCTATCATCAGACCTTCCTTTTCAAGTAGTTTGCCATAGAACATTTTAGTGCTAATGCGCAACTTCTTGCTTTTTAGATATTCCACATCTAAACCTGTGAATTCAGAGAGGTTTAATGCTAGACTGTTCAACTCTGATTCTGATAGGTTATTTCCTTTTATTATTGCCAGAGCAAGTTCATTCTGGGCAAATGTCTCTGATTTTTTGATGGTTGAAAACAGGTCTGGCATTAAATCATCATTTAATTTATTATGGAACCAGGCCGTTGCCGTGTAAAATGGTAAGGTGGTCATATATGGTAGCTCATTACCCGGGGAGTCCCAGGTGAGTATATCATTTGTAAATGGAGAAATAAGCATGATACCATTGATATACAAGCCGTATTCGTTCTGCAAAAAGGATGTTACTCCACAAGCTCTAAAGCCGCCATAGCTTTCTCCAATGATTAGTTTTGGAGAATTAAAGCGATTATTTTTAGATAGATATATCTAATGAATTCAGCAATGGATTGAATGTCATCGTCAATGCCATAGAATGTTTCTTCAGGTATTGTGTCTGCAGAAACACTAAATCCTGTCCCAACAGGGTCGATGAAGACTAAATCTGTATTTGGTAATACGGAGTAGATATTATCAACCAATTGATAAGGAGGTGGTAATAATTCTCCTTTTTCACCCATTTTGACTCTCTGAGGCCCCAGTATGCCAAGGTGTAACCAGACAGAGGAGGAACCTGGTCCACCATTAAATGAGAAAGTAATCGGACGAATAGAATCTGAGTTACCTAAGGTATAGGCCACGTAAAAGATGGATGCTGTTGGGTTTTGTTTTTTATCTCTGAGCAGTATTGTGCCAGCCGTGGCGGTATAGCGGAGAGCTGTATTGTTTATTAATAGTTCGTGTTGTGTAGTAACAGCTTCTTCTGTTAAATCTTTGGAGGTTTTTCCCTCTTGTGCTAATACGAGTGAAGTAAAGAGTGAAATAGTAATGACAATAGTTAACCTTTTAGCTGATTTCATAACAGGTTGTTTTGGTAAGTAACAAAGTATTGTCAGGGTGAAGTGTACAAAATTATGGTTGCAATTAAGAGATGTCAATACTTAATTAAAGGGAGTTGTTCGATTTGTAGCTAGAATTAGGGGACAAGCGCCTGCGGCTAGCGAGGGATGGAAGCGCAATGAGCCCTGAGGTATCGGGGGAGCCGACTTTTCAGAACACCTTGGAAGCCATGGAAGTGGCCGGACGTCAGTTAGGGGTAGTGAGTAATATTTTCTTTAACCTGAATCATGCCGAAACTAACGAAACCATTCAGACTATTGCACGGGAGGTTTCGCCTTTACTTACAGAATATTCCAATGATATATGGTTGAACGAGCAATTGTTTGAGAAGGTAAAAAAGGTTTATGACAGCCGTGAAGAAGCAAGTTATACGGCTGAAGAGGCCAAATTGCTGGAAGATACGTATACGGCATTTGTACGACGCGGTGCATTGTTAAGCGGGGAGAAAAGAGCTCGTTACCGGGAAATTACCAAGGAGCTTTCGAAATTAGGGTTGCAGTTTGGAGAGAATCTGCTGGCCGAAACCAACGGATATCAATTGCATATCACGGATAAAAAGGAATTGGAAGGCCTTCCTGAAGGCGTGATCAGTGCCGCTGCCGAAGTAGCAAAAGCACAGGCAAAGGAGGGATGGATATTTACTTTGCATTTTCCAAGTTATATGCCCTTCATGAAGTATTCGTCCAGGCGTGAGCTTCGGCAGCAAATGTACATGGCCTATTCAACCCGTGGTCATAATAACAACAAGCACGATAACAAGGAGATCATTACAAAACTCGTGTCGTTGAGGGTTGAAAAAGCAAAGCTTTTAGGATTTGAAACGCATGCTCATTATGTGCTTGAGGAGCGAATGGCTTTGGCCCCCGATAAAGTTAATGCATTCTTGCACGAGTTGTTGGATGCCTCATATAATGTAGGTAAGGAGGATGTTAAGGCCGTTGAGGATTACGCTCACCGTATTGGTCTTGAAGGACCTTTGCAACGCTGGGATTACCCTTATTATGCTGAGAAGCTGAAGTCTGAAAAATATGGATTGGACGATGAGGCGACTCGACCTTATTTCAGACTCGAAAAAGTGGAAGAAGGTGTATTTGGGTTGGCTGAAAAGCTGTATGGCTTAAGCTTCAAAGATAATAACGAGATAGCCAAATACCACGATGAGGTTAAGGTGTTCGAAGTTTTTGACGAAGACGGCAGTTTCCTGAGTGTGTTTTACGTTGATTATTTTCCGCGCAAGAGTAAGCAGGGTGGGGCCTGGATGACTTCGTTCAGGGATCAGTATGGAGAGGTGCGTCCGCATATTTCCATCGTGTGCAATTTTACGCGTCCTACGGGAGATAAACCATCGTTGCTGACCTTTAACGAGGTGCAGACATTTCTGCATGAATTTGGGCATGCCTTGCATGGTATGTTGAGCAAAGTAAAATATCAAAGTCTGGCCGGCACGAATGTATATCGCGATTTCGTGGAGCTGCCATCGCAGATCATGGAGAATTGGGCCACGTAAAAAGAATGGCTCAGGGAAGTGGGGATGCATTACAAAACCGGTGAAGTGATCCCCGATGATCTGATTCAAAAGATTATTGACAGTGATAAATACCAGAGTGGTTATGCCACGGTTCGCCAGTTGAGTTTTGGATTGAATGATATGGCTTGGCATTCGCTTAAGGATGCATTTAGCGGCGATGTAGTTGAGTTTGAAAAGGAGGCCATGAAAGCCACCGAGTTGTTTCCTGGAGTGGAAGGAACAGCCTTTTCCACAGGCTTCTCACATATTTTCGATGGAGGATATGCAGCCGGGTATTATGGCTACAAATGGGCCGAGGTGCTGGATGCCGATGCTTTTGACTCGTTCTTGGAGAATGGCATTTACGATAAAGCAACGGCTACTCGCTTCCGAAAAGAGATACTTGAAAAAGGAGGTACGCAGCATCCCATGACCTTGTATAAGAACTTTAAAGGACAGGAACCTTCGATTGAACCGTTGTTAAAACGTAGTGGCTTGATAAAATAAATTTTAGGGATGGCTTTTGAGTCATCCTTTTTTTAAAAATGCAAACTTTTTTATGTGTTTGTAATTTATGAAATATTGGTTATTAGTCAATTTAATGGTTCCTATCTATAATGCTTTTGTTAGTTCATATGGAAGGGCGTTGTCTATGGATTGTAAAATTTGACTTGTAAAAAATGTTTATTTTTGTAAGTTCGCAGTTAACTAATGTGTTTTATGAATTTCTCAAAGGATCTTGTAGATAAGCTAAACAATAGAAATGCAAAAGCATTAAAAGAATTTTTTGTAGGGTTTTATCCTTCGCTTTGTGTTTTTGCAAAAAAATATATTCCGGAATCTAATATTGTGGAAGATATTGTGCAGGATTCATTCATTGTTTTTTGGGAAGGGCAAAAACTATTTGATGATATAGATATATTGAAAGGTTTCTTATATAAAACAGCTAAATACAAATGTCTAAACCATTTAAAATTAAAAGGTTTACGAAACGAAATATTAGAAGGTGGTTTTGATAAAGATGATCTGTTATATGAGCTTGTTTTAGAGGAAGAAACATATAGAATTATTCATAAGGCTATTGAAGGCTTATCACCCCGAAGCCGACGTATTATTGAATTAAGTATGAAGGGGTATAAAAATCCTGAAATAGCCGAAGAATTAGATATTTCTATTAATACAGTTAAGACATTAAAGGGAAATGCCTATAAGTTATTAAGGAAAAACCTAAAAGATCATGTTTTTGTATTGTTTCTGCTTAACCAGGTGCTGAATATGTAGATTTTAATTTTTTTTCCTTTCATTATTGATTATCATTCTTTTCCTTCTTGCTGAGTTTTGCCATTTTTCGTGAAATATCGGAAATTGCAAAAAAATATTGTGTTTCATTCACCCTGTTTTAAATCTCATTACAATATTAAGTAGAAGGTGATAAGATGAATAAAATTCAGCATATAGTTAAGGTCGCAGAATTGATTGCAAAAAATATTTGCAACCAAAATGACTCTGTTGAAAAAGAAAAGCTTGATTCATGGAAAAATGAGTCGCTTCGGCATGAGAGACTGTACGATAAGATTGTTGACTGGGATAATTTTCAGGCGCGAAATAAAACATATAAAAGTTTTGATGCAGATAAAGCATGGGATGTATTTTATTATAATCTCAGTAAGAAAAAAACTAAGGTTAGGATATTGTCTATATTAAAATATGCAGCTGCAATTACGCTCCCTCTGTTGGTTGGAGGACTCATTTTTTATTTTCAGTCTGGAAGACAGCAAACTGTTTCGGAACAAATGGTATCAATTACCCCCGGAACACAAAGTGCAATAATAGTTTTGGATAATGGCAACAGAATCAATCTGGAAGAAAAGGAATTAAGTGAGCTGGTTGAAAACGATGGTTCAGTTATTCAGAATAAAAATGGAGAACTCAGTTATACTGCTATAAAAGAAAAAACATTAGGACAAAAACATCTGAAAAACACTTTAATTATACCAAGAGGTAGGGAATATAGTCTTGTTTTATCCGATGGTTCACGGGTGGTTCTTAATTCCGTAAGCAAGTTTACTTATCCGGTTGCATTTGACATGAATAAGCGCGAGGTGAGCTTGGAAGGAGAGGCGTATTTTGAAATTGAAAGAGATGAAACCCGGCCATTTTATGTCAATATCAACGGCTTGCGGATCGAAGTTCTTGGGACATCCTTCAATATAAAGGCCTATGGCGATGAAGAAGAAATATACACTACTTTGGTTGAGGGGCAAATTAAACTGAATACGGCAGTCAATGATAAGGAATGGATACTAAAACCTGATCAACAGGCTGTTTTGGAAAGAAGTAGTAATCAAGTCGTTGTTAATGATGTTGATGCCAAGCAGTTTATTGGATGGATCAGGGGTGTTTATTCATTCGATAACCAGCCTATTGAAGAAATAGTAAAGACACTTTCAAGGTGGTATGATTTCGATTATGAATTTAACAGTGAGAATGTTAAGAAGGTGAGATTTGAAGGTGGCTTGAATAAATATGATGATATCTATCCGATTCTGGATATAATGCAGAGTACTGGAAAAATAAAATATAAAGTGGAAGGAAAGAAAATAATCTTTATGTAGAAACGAAAACAGGAGATGTTTGCGCCATCTCCTGTCTAAACAATTTCTGCATGAAATACAGTAAAATAATTGTTTAATAAATCATTCAAAAGTATGAAAAAATTCTTGAATGCGTACTTTCTATATGCTGAAAGTAGGGCGAGGAAATTTAGGATTATGAAATTGGCAGTATTTTTTATGCTCATCGGATTGGTTCACGCATCAGCGAATTCGTATTCGCAGAGTGCCAAAATTAGTATTGATTTGAATAATGCGGAGCTAAAGGAAGTAATTAAAGAGATTCAGAAACAAACAGAATTCACCTTTTTTTACAGTCCCGAAGATGTAAAAGAAATTAAGAGTATTGATGTTAAGGTCATAGATGGCAAATTACAGGATATACTGAACGAGTGCATTAAAAACACTGGTTTGGAATATGAAATCAAACACAAAGCCATCATTTTAAAGAAATCCATTAACAATAGTAGCTCGGCAGAAATTGGTAATAACACGGAGGTGCAACGCAGAATCATAACCGGAAAAGTTACTGACATTCAAGGTGAACCGTTGCCTGGGGTTTCTATTGTTATTAAAGGAACAACATCCGGTAGTATTACGGATATTGATGGTAACTATACACTGGAAGTTCCAGATAATGCCGAGGTGCTGGTGTTCTCTTTTATTGGTATGAAAACACAGGAGATAGTAATTGGGGCGCAAACACTAATCAATATTTTAATGGAAGACGAGGCCTTTGGACTTGGTGAAGTTGTAGCAGTGGGGTATGGTTTTCAAAAAAAAGTAAACCTAACTGGTGCAGTAGCTACCATTACGGCAGAGGATATTAATAACCGTCCTGTGGTATCGGCAGCTGGTGCTTTGCAAGGCGCTGATCCATCTCTCAACCTGACTTTTGGTTCGGGAGTTTTAGATACTGATTATAATATTAATATCAGAGGTGTAACTTCAATTAACGGTGGTTCACCATTGATCCTTGCTGATGGTATGGAAGTTAACTTAAATCAGATCAATCCAAATGATATTGAATCAGTGTCTGTTCTTAAGGATGCTTCAAGTGCAGCAATATATGGAGCAAAGGCTTCTTCAGGAGTGATTTTGATTACTACCAAAAAGGGTAAAGATACCGGTGGGGTGAGTAAAATAAGTTATAATGGACGTATGGGTTGGTCGAAAAATACCACCTCTACCGATTTCATCAATACTGGTTATGATCATGTAAATATTGTTAATTCATTTTATCGTGTTTACAAGGGGCAAGACATGGCTTTATATTCTGACCAGGAAATGCAAATGCTATACGACCGGCGTAATGATGTAACCGAAAATCCGGATCGTCCATGGGTTACAGTAGGAGAGGGTGGAAAATACAATTATTACGGTAATTTTGACTGGCATAAATATTTCTTTCGGGATACACGGCCACAACAAGAGCATAACGTTAGTGCATCAGGTGGTAATGAAAAAATCAATTACTTTGTAAGTGGACGTTATCTAAACCAGGATGGTATTTTCAATATTTACGAAGATAATTACAATAACCTTTCGTTTCGTAGTAAGATTGAAGCCAAGTTAAAGCCATGGCTGAAGTATTCCAATAATATTAACTATAATGCCTCTATGTATAAGTACGCGGGGTTTTACGACGAACAATATACCTTTCGTGCACTGCAGTCAAATACAATGTCTTCCTTTTTACCGCGTAATCCCGATGGTTCTATTGTGCAGTATACGAATCAATTAAGTGCGAACTCTCCACTGGCAGCTGGACATGCCGGGTTTTTAACGGCTAATCAGGCACGCAACTCTCGTGGTAATAAGTACTTAATAATATCAAATCAGTTTGATGTTGATATTACAAAGGATTTGGTTTTGACAGCATCTTATGCTTATAAGTACCGAAATAGACTGTATAAATACCGGAATATGCCATTTGAGTATTCACGTCGTTTAGGTGAATATGAGAGTTTTGTGTCTGGTTCAGTGTATAATTTTTACCAGGAAAGCCACTATTATATCAATAATCATAATGCTAATGTTTATGCTACGTATGATCATAGCTGGGACAAGCATAACTTGAAGGCCGTATTTGGTTCTCAATACGAGGATTACCGGCAGACTTTCCTGAGGGCCAAACAAACGGATTTATTAAGTGATGACTTGGAATCATTTGCTGTAGCTACCGGGGAAATGACCTTGTCGCAAAGTATTAATGCCTTTCGCACTCTTGGTTATTTTAGCCGGATTAACTATGATTTTGAAGGTCGATATCTCGTTGAGTTGAGTGGACGTTGGGATGGTACGTCAAGATTTTCCAACGAGGATCGATGGGGATTTTTTCCATCAGCATCGGCCGGTTGGCGAGTTAGTGAAGAAGGTTTTTTTAATTCGTTGAAAGAGGTTGTAGGTAACTTAAAAGTTAGAGCGTCGGTTGGAAGTCTTGGTAATCAGCAGGTAGACTATTATTCATATATCGATCAAATTTATACTGATAGGGAAATGTCCTATACCTTTGATGGTGATAGCAAAGAAAATTATGCGACAGTATCAGCGCCTATTTCTTCATCGTTAACCTGGGAGACGGTTACTACCTATGATATAGGATTGGATGTGTCTTTGTTGAATAATCGTTTGTCTTTTACCGGTGATTATTACATCAGAGATACGAAAGACATGTTAACTGAGTCATTGACTCCTCCTAGTGTCTATGGAGCCAGTACTCCTAGGGCTAATTGTGCCGATTTGCGCACCAAAGGTTGGGAAATTTACCTGACATGGAACGATAGATTGACAGTTGCCAACAAACCTTTAACTTATAATATTGGTGTTACAGTTGGCGATTACCAATCAACGATTACCAAATATAATAATCCAGAGAAGTTAATCTCTGATTATTATGTTGGTAAAACATTAGGTGAAATTTGGGGATACTCAGTAGCTGGGTTATTTGCTACCGATGAAGAGGCTGCAGCTTATCAGGCTGAAATTGATGACAGGGCTGTGAATAATCGTGTGTATAATGGGAAGATTGATCGTTTTTTACTGGCAGGAGATGTACAATTTATAGATCTTAACGGAGACTATGAAATTAATGAAGGCTCAGGAACGGTAAGCGATCCGGGTGATAAGAGAATTATTGGTAATATGTTGCCACGTTATTCATATTCTGTTAATATGGGCGGCAATTGGAATGGTTTTGATTTATCTGTATTATTTCAAGGGGTAGGAAAGCAAGATTGGTATCCAACGCAAAACGCTTATAATTTTTGGGGGCCTTATTCTTTCCCTTCACTATCGTTTATCCATAAAGACTTCATGGATAATGTGTGGAGTGAGGATAATCCGAATGCATATTTTCCTCGCGCACGGGGGTATCAATCCTATAGCTCAGGTTCCTTAGGTGTGTATAACGATCGTTATCTGCAAGATGCATCCTATTTGCGATTGAAAAATCTGACTCTGGGATATACCTTACCGTTAAACAAGAAAATATTCGATAAGGTTAGAGTTTATGCTACCGGAGAAAACTTGTTTTACTGGTCGAAGCTTAAAAAGTATACCAAAACAGTTGATCCTGAATTAGCCAACTCTACTGATACTTATGACTCGAGAAGTGGAGTGGGGTATGCCTATTCAAAATCCTTTTCCGTTGGAGTTGATATTACTTTCTAATCACATGAACTGATACATTATGAAATTATTATATATATCAATTATTGCAATATTAGCCTTTGGGTTATCGGCCTGTGACGATTTCTTAACTTTGAACCCCGAAGATACTTTAAGCCCCGATACCTACTTTTCATCAGAAAATGAGTTGCGGCTTTGGACTAACTCATTCTATGCTCAAATGGATGAGGCTGATGGTCAGGCGGGGCAAAATGCCGATGATAATATCGACAATGCATTGGGTGCAATAATGGAAGGACAGCGCGATCCATCAAGTGAGAATGGGTGGAATTGGAGTATGCTGCGAAAGATTAACTACTATTTGCAAAACTCCCATAATTGCACCGATCTGGAGGCTCGGAATCATTATGATGGAGTGGCGTATTTCATGCGGGCTTATTTCTATTTTAAAAAGGTGCAACGTTATGGTGACGTGCCATGGTATAACCAGGTGATTGGATCAGCCGACGAGGAGTTGCTCTATAAACCGCGCGATAGCCGTGAGCTTGTTATGGATTCAGTAATGGCCGATTTAGATAATGCAATTAGTATGTTACGTACATCTAAAAGTGTATCAACTGTCACCAAGTGGACCGCTTTAGCATTAAAAACCCGTGCAGCTCTTTACGAAGGGACTTATCGTAAATACCACAATTTAGGAAATGCCGATAAATACCTTAAGCAGGTTGTGGATGCAGGGAAAGATTTCATAGCAAATAGTGGATATGGTCTCTACAATGAAGGGGACAAATCCTATCGTGATCTTTTTATCAGTGATGATGCAAAAGAAACTGAAGTGATCTTAACGCGTATTTATAGTATAGAATCAAATTTACGACATGGTATACCCTTTAATATTAGTAATATGCGGCAGGGGTTTACTAAAGATTTTATGAATCATTACCTGATGGCTAATGGTACCCGTATTAGCGATAATGCCGGATGGGAAACGATACAGTACCCTGCCGAGACGGTAAATCGTGATCCGCGTATGGCACAAACGGTGCTGTGTCCTGGATATATTCAGCCTGGTACTTCGGGGAAGGTAACCAACGATATCAGTGCTTTAACTGGGTATAAGTGTGTGAAGTTTATGGGTGAGCCTGAGTTTGATGGAGCCGCAAAAGCTATTTCTGATTGGCCACTTTTTCGAACAGCAGAGGTTTACTTAAATTATGCCGAAGCAAAAGCTGAATTAAACGAATTATCTCAGGCCGATCTGGATATAAGCATTAATAAAATCAGACAAAGGGCCAATATGCCTGGCTTAAACTTAGTTGCAGCTAACGGTAATCCTGATCCTTTTCTGGTGGACTATTATTCAAATGTGACTCAAAATTCAAATACAGGTGTTCTTCTGGAGATCCGAAGAGAAAGGACTATAGAGTTGGCTCTGGAAGGATTTCGTCAATGGGATCTTCTACGTTGGAAAGAAGGTCAGCGTTTCGTAGGTCCATATTATGGATGTTATTTTCCGGGTGAGGGAACCTATGATATGGATAATGACGGAAAAGACGATCTTGCGTTATGGGTAACAAATGAAATTACCATTCCCGGTGGAACAAGCAAACAAATTGGTGTTGATATTAAATTGTCTGATGGGAGTTCAGGTTATGTCACTGCTTTTGAGAGCTTCGATTTGGATTGGAATGAAGAACGGGATTATTTATGGCCCATACCAACAGACGAACGCGTTCTTTCCGGTGGAGTGCTGTCGCAAAATCCGGGATGGAAGGATAGTAGTGGTTATTAATCCTGCTAATATTGATGTAATGAATGCACTCCTGTTATGCTAATAATGTAAACAGGAGTGCAAATTATCGACGAATATAAATTTTGAAGATTGCGATTGATGAAGAGGTATTATTCTAGTGTTTTAATTATTTGCTTGTTGGCAGCTGCCGTAACAGCAGTTTCGTGTGATGATAACAATCTGGATGACGGCAGTAATAGTCAAGTCACGAAAAGTTCTAAAACGTATACAGATGCTCTCAATACGAGTGGTGCATTGAATGTGATGACGTTCAATATTCTGTGGGATAAAGTGACAACTGGTGATAAACAATGGTCGTATCGTCGACCAAGTTTGGTAAATCTTTTAAATCGACATAATCCTGATATTATTGGTGTGCAAGAAGCTTTTTTTAATCAAGCCAGGTACATTGCCAATGAAATTGATTATAAATATTTTGGATTTGGGATGAACGATGGTTTAAGCGAGACCGAATACCCGGATAGATACCAAAGTTTAAATCCTATTTTTTACAATCCCAATAGAGTTATTTTGCTTGATAAAGGGGTGTTTTGGTATTCGAGTGAATCGTCGTATCCAAATATTGGTTTTAGTAAAGGAACCACTGATCCGTATAATCGAATGTGCGTTTGGGGTAAGTTCAAAGAAAATGATGAAAGCGGGCAAACGTTTTATGTATTCAATACTCATTGGTCGACAGCAGAAGAAAGCCGAAAAAAGGGTGCTGTACTTTTGCTATCAAAAATTCAGGAGATTGCCGGAGAGAATGCTTTAGTAATCTGTACCGGAGATTTTAATTCTGATCCGGAGCGAGATGAATCTTACTCGATCATTACGGATGCTAATACACCTTTGCATTTAGTTAACACGAAAACAATATGCTCCCAAAAACCGGTTGGTCCTGATTTTACGGCTTCTGGTTTTGTTGTTGATTCCCGAACTGATGGTTGGGAAGTGGATCACATATTTGTCAGAAATATTGAAACCTGTACGGCACATAAGGTAATAACGGATTACGAGGGTGATAATTACCCTTCTGATCATTGGCCGGTTTTATCCATAATAGAGTTTAAGTAGAATTTATGAACGGGCAGGTATCCTGCTGTAACATACATTAATTTAACGAAAATGAAACTTTTAAATATATTACTGATTGGGTTTCTTCTGGTTGGTTGTCAGCTAGGAAATAAGCGAGAAACCAATCAGAAAGCACAGAACACAGTGGAAGCTATTCGGGAAAAGTTAACCAATCGGGTGTCCAGTTCTGTGATTGTAGTGGCGCATAGAGGCGATTGGCGAAATTTTCCGGAGAACTCCCTGGCGGCAATTGATAATGCTATTAAAATGGGCGTTGATATTGTTGAAATTGATGTTCAGCGCACAAAAGATAGTGTTTTAATTCTGATGCATGATAAGACGCTGGAAAGGACTACTACAGGGAAAGGTATTGTTTCGGAAACGTCCTATGAGAAGATTCAATCATTAAAACTGAAAAACGGTTGTGGTATCCGTACAAAACACCCTGTGCCTACGTTGGAAGAAGCGTTTATGCATGCCAAAGGAAAAATAATGCTCAACCTGGATAAGGCGGATCGGTATTTTGATCAGGTATTTGACCTGATGGAAAAAACAGGTGTGACAGACCAGATTATAATGAAAGGAACTAAAGAGGTTGAGAAAGTAAAGGCTTTTTATGGCGATTATTTAAATAAGGTTATTTATATGCCTGTTATTAATCTTGATAAGCCAAATGCACGCGAACAGATCCTTCTCTTCAAGGAGGCGCTTGATCCTGTTGCTTTTGAACTGCTCTATAAGAATGATTCCAATGTTTTAGCTAAAGAGGCTGGTTTGCTTTTAAAAGGTCAATCACTGATATGGTATAATACATTATGGGATACCATGGCCGGAGGCCATGATGACGATATGTCATTGGAGGATCTTAATGGTGGTTATGGATATTTGATTGATAGCCTGGGCGCGGGTATTATTCAAACCGATCGACCTCAGATGCTATTGGATTATCTGCGGGATAGAAAGTTACATCGGTAAGGTGGTAATATGAAATTATACATAGTAAAATGTATAGTTATACTCATTCAATTTAAATACGTATGATGAAATATTTAGTAGTACCATTGTGCTTTTTTATTGTAGTTGCCTGCAGTAAAGACACATCAACTCAAATAATGGAAACGACTGATTCTGTAGTGTATATTTCGAACGACGAAAGCCTCAATGTTGGGACACTAAATATCCGCTATAGTAATGACAATGATGGTGTCAACAACTGGGAATATCGTAAACAATGGGTTGTGGATTATATGAATTTTTTCGAGCTGGATGTCATTGGTTTTCAGGAGGAGAAACACGACCAGACAACTCAGCTGAAAATGTTAACATCCGATAATTATCGAATGATTGGGAAGGCCAGTAGCGCACAGCCCGGGTATGAATACAACGGGATTTATTACAATATAAATCGAGTTGAACTGCTTAAAGATGGCAGGTTTTGGTTGTCGGAAACGCCCGATGTAGAGAGTATTGGTTGGGATGCTAAATATCATCGACAGGTTACCTGGGCCAAGTTTAAACATAAGCTTACGCAAACAGAATTTTATGTTTTTAACACACACTTCTCTCATGTTAGTGATATAGCACGACAACATAGTGCCAAACTTCTAAAGAAAAAGATGCAGAGTATTGCTCTGGGATCTCCTGTTATAGCGACAGGCGATTTTAATTTTTGGCCAGATACAGCACCCTACAAAATCTTAACTCAAAATGCCGATGAAGGAGTGGTTCTGACTGAAGGGCGTCAATTGGTTGAACGACCCTATAATTCAAATTATACCGGGCATTGCTTCGGTAAGTGTTTCGAGGATGGCAAAATAGTCGACTACATCTTTGTTAATGATCAGGTATCCGTTTTAAAATACGGGGTTTTAACCGAACAAAGACAAGATGTCTTTCTATCTGATCACTACCCGGTGATTGCCAAAATATTATTTAACTAACTAAAATATGAAAAAATGAGATTAAAAAAATACGTTTTGCCAAAGCTCATAATATTGATGCTTGTATTCATAAGCTGTGAGGAGGAAAAAACAGAAGTGATCGATACAACACCTCCTACTGAAGTACTTAATTTAGTGGCTACGCCTGGTCAAGGAAAGGTGGCTTTGCAATGGGATCTTCCGGAAAAAAGCGATGCAGCTCAAATACGAATTACTTTTGTGCCTGTTAATGATGTTTCACAGCCTATTTTATTAACTCCTGAGTTTACTTCGTATGAAATTGTAGGGTTAGACGATGAAACTGAATATACGTTTACGTTGCAAACGGTGGATATTTATGTTAATAAATCAGTTGGTACTACAGTTACCGCTTTGACGGAAGCACCTGTGATAGTTGAGCCTGATGTATTAATTGATGAACGTGACGGCAGAACTTATAAAATAACCACTATTGGTGACCAGGTATGGATGGCTGAAAACCTGGCATATTTACCTGCAGGTCATTCTTTCTCAGGTAATACAACTGGTAGTGAAAGTCAGCCTTTTACCAGTCATTATTATGTATATGACTTTGATGAAGGCGGGGATATGACGGTTCTTAATGCTAACACAAATGCAAAAACTAACTATGAACAGTTGGGTGTACTATACAATTGGTATGCTGCAATTGGTATCCCGGAAAATGTGGCTGATGCTTCGAGTCTGGATGCTTACATGCAAACTTACACTGTTTGCCAGGGTGTCTGTCCGGATGGATGGCACTTGCCAAGCAATGAGGAATATGATGAGTTACTGGTAGCGATTGGTAAAGATGTTAATACCGGAGGAGATCCTTTGAAAGCTCGGTCGGGTTGGGATGTTAATCAAGGTACTGATGAATATGGATACGGATTGCTACCAACAGGACGAAGAAAAAGTGATAGTGCATTAGATTTTGAAGGTTCACCAAGCTATGGCTATTTATGGACATCTACTTTCTCAAAGTACGAGACCGGTACAACCGAAACAGGAACTGCCAGGGCTTATAACAGATACTTCAAAGGCGCTGACGATTATTTTAAACACAATACCTACCGAAGCAGCTATGGACTTGCTGTTCGATGTGTTAAGGATAGTGAAGAATAGATTCTAGAATGTACCCTCACAACGAATATGAGTTGTGGGGGTATAATCGACATATTTCTTATAGGTTAAATATTAGAAACCTAACTGCAAGGTGTCAGTTGGACAGGGTATTGTATGTCCGAAAATTAAATCAATTTCTAAATTTATATGAATAATGAAACTTAATATTTTGTTAATAATGCTATTGGCCCTGCTACATACAGGGATTACCAATGCTCAGACAAATCTGATAAAGGATCCGTTTTTTCAACACGATTATCTTACTAATTCAACAGATGAAACTGATAAGTGGATTCATAAGTTGAATCAGGAAGTGGTAAATGGCGAAATTAGCCGGGAAACTCAAAGTGGTTTTACGAATGCCTTTGTGCATTGTAATGTAGCCTATAAGTCATCTTCTGCCCGTTCTAATTGTTTTGTAGGCCAGCGTATTAGTGGCTTAGAGGCTAAGAGGTACAGGCTTGAATTTTGGATATGGTTCTCGACCAGGGATATGTATTATACAGCTGAAGTCACTCACTTGAATGAAAACTATACTAATGATAATGGTTCCAGGGTTGCTCAAGTTATCATGCAATCGGTAACAACCAGTGGAGGTAATTATCATACTCCGGGTAACTGGCAGAAAATATCAATGGATGTTGATCTGAGGGACGTAGAGGATTTAGGACGTTTAAAAGTAGTAAAGCTAGCTATCTACCCTAATTGTAATAATGTTACCACGCTTACCAAAGAATGTGATTATTATATTAGCGAGCCTCGTGTATATGAAGTGTCGGATGCGCATACCGATTATTTTACTGACAGTGGTTTTGATGCATGGCTGATTGAGGGCGAATCGCCTTTGCCCAGCGATTGGAATGTTAATTTGGGAAGTGATGCCTGTACCAAGCGTGCCCCTGGACATCTGGATACTGATTATGCTTGTTTGGTCGAAACCCATACAAATGGAGATGGCAGTTTTATTGAAACGATGCCTGGTAAGGTAATGATTCCCCGTAAAGAAGTAGCATTATCATTTTATGCGCGTTCTGCCGAGGATGGCGGACAAATGAACGTATTACTTGGAGTAACTAAAATTGGTGCTGTTGCCTTAACAAAAGACTGGAGCAGGTATGAATTGACTTATGATTATAGTAATGTCTCGGAGAGTGAAGAAGATAAGGTGCGGTTTGAGTTGCTGAATGCCAATGTTTATTATGTAGATGAAGTATGGTTGGCCCGTACTGATGGATTGATTGAGAAGAATAATGTGTTTGATCCAGGTAAAACCATAGAAGTAACCACTAATGCTGATAGTGGTGAAGGCTCATTAAGGCAAGCTGTTGCCAATGCAGTGGATGGTGACAGTATTGTTATTCCGGGCAATTTTACTATTACTTTGGCATCATCGTTGATAATCGATAAGGATGTTAAAATAAATGGTCAGGGTGCTGTTATTCAAGTTGCTGATCCAGGAATTACAAAACAGAAACTTATCGAGATAGGAAAAGCAAGTGATACCGGAGCATCCGCTTCAGATGTAGTGCTATACAATTTAAATTTGTATCCTGGGAACATTACGGGCACACACTCTACTGCCAGTAATGTGGCCAATTGTGGAGCAGGAATAACCATGTTTGACTACAATGTGCTTAAAGCTTATAATGTTACTATTGATGGAGGTAAAGGTAATTATTCCGGTGCAATCCATTTAGTTGGCTATAATGGAATTGCAAAGCTAATTAACTGTACATTTATTAATAATCAGGCAACCACAGCTAATGGAGGAGCTTTGATATTAAAGGGTACGAGTGTTTTGGAAGGCTGTTTTTTCGAAAACAACATAGCGAAAGGAAATGGTAGTGCTATTGCAACCTATGATGCGACAAAGATCTCTGATTGTGTCTTTAAATCTAACGAATCTCAGAATAGCACAGGAGGTGCTATTGTTAATTATGCGCAGGATAAGGGAGTTGTAGAAATAGATAGATGTTTATTTGATAGTAATAAGTCGACACATGCTACTGCAGGAGGTGGTGCTATTGCTGCCAACCATAATCACTGTTCCACTAAAGTTATTAACTCCACTTTTGTAAATAATCAGGGACCATTAGCCGGAGCGGTTTATTTTTGCACTAATTCAACCAAAACAACACGTGGGCAATGGACCTTTATTAATAATACATTTACCGGAAATACTTCTGCAGCTAATGGTGCTGGTGCTATGATTATTGATAATACAAAGGGTGATAGTTATGCATTTTCAGTAACACTGATTAACAATATTTTTGCCTACAATTACGATGCTTCTGGATTGCAAGATGTTATTGCCCAACATACCTTTGCGTATGTTTTAGAGGGGCGTAATAATATTTTTGGAACCTCCGTCGGTGTGGAAACTTGTACAAATACGGTAGCGTTTTCATACTCACCGGAGTCAGCTTTGTTTGCCGACTATTCGGTTACTACTAACAAAGTTCCCGTGTTGGATAAGAGTGGTGTAGTATTGCTTTCTGGTACTAATAGTGTGGCTTATCAGGCTGGTGTGGGGTATGCTGTCCATGATCCTGAAATTATTCCGGCGATTGATCAAAATGCTAATGTTCGGGCTGAAATTCCTTGTGTTGGAGCTGCAGAATATTCTTCACCAACAAGTATTGAGGATGCTTTTAAACGTAATGAAAGCATTATCTATCCAAATCCGGCAAATCAGCAAATCCGATTGAAAAGCAGTGCTGAAATACAGCATCTGGTGATTTATGATTTGGCTGGTGTAAAGCGTTTCGAGACATCAGACCTTGGGTCGGTTATTTGTTTGAATGGACTGTCTGCAGGTATTTATATTGTGAATATGAAAATTGAAAACAAAACGATTGTAGAACGCTTGGTTGTTAAGTGAACGATTAATTGATAATTACGAATATTATGAAATTGAAAATAGTATTGCCAGTATTAATGGGATTGTTGCTTTCAGGGGCTACATATGCTCAAAACGTTCAATTGGTTTCCAGACCTGTTGTGGAAAAAGAGCAGGTAAAAGCGTTGAAGAGTGTTAATGCATTTACGCTTTCAGATATTAATCATATCATTGGGTATGGTCAATCACTCTCATTAGGTTCAGTTGATCAATGTGTTATTTCACAGGCTCAAAAGTATAATTCATTGATGTTTAGTAAAGAGTTGCGCACATTGGACTATGCGGCCACAGATTTTACCAACGTAACATTTGTTCCTTTGATTGAAAAAGTATGGGCTAACCATGTCAATTATGCAGAGACGCCCTATAGTGGTATGTCGGAAATGTTGATAGAAACTATCTCAAAGCAAGACGGAACTTTTACAAAGCAATTGGTTTTTCAAGCTGCAGGTAAAGGAGGCACTTCCATTACAGGTTTAATTAAAGGTAATGAAAATACATATGGTTATATTCTTAAAGGTGTTGAACGAGCCAAGCAATTAGCCGATATGGATAGCAAGAGCTATAAAGTGCCATGTTTTACTTTTATTCATGGCGAAGCGGATACCTATGCCTACATGGATCCGGCACTTTATAAGAGTCATGTTATTCAAATGCAGGCAAGTATTGAAGCTGATATCAAGGCCATAAGCGGGCAAACCGAAGGAGTTCCATGTGTTCTTTCACAAACGGCTGCCTTCAATAGGTATTGGATGGTACGGCACAGCTCGAATATAGATAAGGAGGTATATCCGGAAATTTCGATAGCACAATATCAACTGGCGCTTGAGCACCCTGATCAATTTATTTTCTCTACTGCCATGTATCCAATTATTTATGGTTTGGATAATGTGCATTTAACCGCTGGGTCATCTAAGTTGGTAGGGGCTTATTTTGGTTATGCTATTAAAAAGGCCGTGGTTGATGGTGAATCAATGTTACCTATACACCCAACTAGTTATGTTTCGAATGGTAATGAATTGACTGTGACTTTTCATGTGCCTGTTGCGCCTTTAGCTTTGGATACCAAGCAAGTGCGTTTTATTGATAACTATGGATTTAACATCTATAGGGGTGATCGTGAAATCAAAATTGAATCGGTTGTGTTATCTGGAGAAGATGCCGTTAGGTTTGTTTGTTCAGAGCCTGTTCAATCAGGAGATGTGATTACTTATGCAATTAATGGTAAAACTACCGGTGCTCTGAATGGAGCTCGCGGTAACTTGCGCGATAGTCGTGGAGAAACAGTAACATTCCAAATTAATTGCACCACACATAAATTGCATAATTGGTGTCCAATCTTTAGAGAGATCATACAATTTTAATGATCTATATCTCATGACTAAAAGAAGCCTGTTGTGACTGTGCTTTTTTTAGTTTAAAATTTATCCATTTTATTTAGATAATGATACGGATCGTGAATACGACGTTCAGGATCCTATACTACATTGGCTTTATTAAAGCTTTTATAATATTGATTATTAAATGAATTTGAACTTTTATAAGAAGAAACCGGCTTTAGAAGTAAATCCTTCGGAGTCGGAATTTCAACAACGTAAGCGATACAAACGTCTGCGTTGGCAGACATTCTTGGCAGCGACAATTGGTTATAGTTTCTATTATGTTAGTAGAACAGGGTTGAATGTTGTTAAGAAGCCTATATTAGAAAGTGGCATTCTTGATACGAAGCAACTTGGTTATATTGGATCGGCTTTGCTTTTTACATATGCGATTGGGAAATTTGTGAATAGTTTTTTAGCTGATCATTCCAATATCAGGCGGTTTATGGCTACCGGATTGATTGTATCCGCTTGTGCCAATTTAATTGTTGGCATATTAGGGTTAATGAATAGCAATATTGGTTCAACAACTAACTTGTTTTTAATGTCATTTATTCTATTGTGGGGGATTAACGGATGGAGTCAATCAATGGGTGCCGGACCAAGTATCGTTTCATTGTCACGGTGGTTTCCTAAAAAAGAACGGGGTACATATTATGGCTTTTTTAGTGCAAGTCATAACTTTGGAGAGTTTTTGTCGTTCATTTTTGTAGGACTTATAGTAAGTCTTGTAGGATGGCAATGGGGATTTGTAAGTGCAGCATTGGCAGGTGCAGTGGGAGTGATAGTAATAGTGTTTTTTATGCACGACTCGCCTGAGAGTAAAGCGTTGCCATCGCTGGAAAAGCTTTCTAATGAAAGAGAAGAGAAAAAAACAGAGGTGAGTAAAACACAAATTGAAGTGTTAAAGAATCCTTATGTTTGGGTATTAGCTTTTTCAAGTGCGTTTATGTATATAAGCCGTTATGCAATAAACGGATGGGGAGTGCTTTTTTTGCAGGAACATAAGGGCTTTTCTCTTGAAATGGCAACGCGGATAATTTCCATTAATGCTTTGTTGGGGATTATTGGTACTATAGTATCAGGTTGGTTTTCCGATAAATTATTTAAAGGAAGTAGAAATGTTCCGGCTCTGATTTTTGGTGTTTTAAATACGGTATCTTTAAGTTTGTTTCTATTGTCGGGCGATAGTTTGTGGATAAATGTATTAAGTATGGTGTTGTTTGGTATTGCCATAGGTGTGCTAATTTGTTTCTTGGGTGGATTAATGGCTATTGATATAGTCCCCAGAAATGCCAGTGGAGCAGCTCTTGGTATTGTTGGTATAGCAAGTTACATAGGTGCAGGTATACAGGATGTAATAAGCGGTTACTTGATTGATAAGCATAAAACATATTCGGGGATGCTTAATGGAGTTGAACAATATGACTATAATTTTACAACAGTTGGTATGTTTTGGATTGGGGCGTCTATAGTATCTTTTGTTTTGGCGGTTTTGGTATGGAATGCAAAACAGAAGGTAAAAGAACAGTAGCTTTTATTCCACTGTATCAATAAAATTTTCATTAAACATGATATTAAGATTGTTTGACGTCAAAACTTATTGGACAAATTGATGCTTAAAATTAAGAGATACTTTTAGTTCTCCAAACAGCTAAATCATGATGATAATGATGAGCTATTGGAACCATTGAAAACTCAAAGAGTTTTCAATGGTTCCAATAGCTGCTACGATGCAGCTTTCCGGTTTTTCCTTCCCCTTTCTTTCATGGTTGATTTTTTAATTTGCATTCGTTGTTGTAAACGCTGTTCTGCATTGCCAAAATAGACATCAGATGGCGTTAAGTTATCTAACGATTCATGGTAACGCTCATAATTGTAATAATTGACAAATGCTTCTAAGCTGGCTCTTAAATCATCTGGATAGTAATAGTTATCCAGTTTAACGATATTCTTCATTGTCCTGTGATAGCGCTCAATCTTGCCCTGAGTCTGCGGATGATATGGTGCGCCCCTGACTGGAAATAACGGTCATATTGACCACCCTAAAACGATTTAATGTGACCACCTTGTAACGATACAAAGTGACCACCCTCGTTTTTCAGTAAAAAAAGAACTTTTTTCTGCTATTGGGATTCAAACAAATTTAATCATTTTCCTTTTTAAATGAAGAACGTTTTCTTCTCATGGATTCTCCTGTAAGTTCAATACGATGTGCTTGGTGTATTAACCGATCCAGGATTGCATCAGCAATGGTTTTCTCACCAATAATTTCATACCAGCCTTTGATAGGTATTTGCGATGTAACAATCATCGAGCCTTTACTGTGTCTGTCTTCCATAATTTCCAGCAGTGCAATTCTATTTTTGACTATCCAGTGGTTGCAATCCAAAATCATCTAGGATAATCAAATGCTGCCGTTCTTTTTTAGCCAGTTCCTTCAGGTAAGAACTATCAGCCTTGGCCATTTTTAGTTTAGAAAACAGTTTAGTGGTGTTATGGTACATCACACGGTAACCTGAGATACAAGCCTGATAACCCAGAGATGTAGCCAGGTAACTTTTTCCAGCTCCTGTACTGCCAGTGATAAGCACGTTTTCATTCTTACCTATAAAACTACATTCCGCTAAGCGCATCAACTTAGTCTGGTCAATGTTGCGACCTTCATCGTAGATGATGTTTTCCATTGACGCTTTGTAATGAAAGCGAGCATTTTTAATAGCCCTTTCTATCTTACGATTATTCCGATCATCCCATTCTGAATCAATCAGCATGGATACAAACTGGTCAAGCGTATAGTGGTCTGTTTTGCCTGTCTCTATAGCCGTCATAAAAGCGCTGTACATACCGTAGAACTTCATCTGTCGCATTTTAGATAGTGTTGTCTCGTTCATATCTGATAAGCTTTAGTTATTCGTAATATTTATCACCCCGTATGTTATTATGAAAGGGGATTGATTGTTGGTCATCAGACTCTTCATCTATCTTATCAAGGCCTCGTTTTAAGATATTATGGACAATCTTGTAGTTGAAAACATGATGTTCCAAGGCACGTTTACAAGCATTGCTCAAACGTTGGTTGCCTACTTTCTTGGCCATAGAAAGTACACCCATGCAGCTGCGATAAGCTTGTTCCGGATGCTGCTTGTGCTCGAGAAGTTGCACAATAAATTCTTTAACTGGTTCATCAATGGAAGCTGCCCAGTTGATAAAACGTTGTGGTGTCTAATCGGTGATAAAGCGATGCGTGGTTGCCAGATGCTCACTGTTTGTAGTGTAGTTGTATGGCCTTAACTCACGCTTGTGGGTAGCAATGCGATTGTATTTATAATAAACTTCGACGGAGGATGATGTATAAAGCAACTTAACGCGTTTGCGGATATACTGGTAAGGCACGTTGTAATAGTGTTTGTCTTCACCAAGGAGCACATGGCCGTTGAGCATAACTGTAGCCATAGCCTGCTTTTTAATCTCGTAGCGCTCCACAGGTAAGGGTTTTAAATGTGCTTTTTCATCCTCGATATAGAGCTGATAACGTGATGTTGGTCGTCCGGTAAGCTTAGCGTTATTATGCGTCTCCAACTCCTTCCAGATGGCTTTATTCAAGTCTCTGAGATTATGAAACACCTGTCGATTAATAACTGGGTATATGCGCTGATACAGGATTTTTACAGCTCCTTCGGCTAATGATTTATCCCTTGGCTTATAAGCTCTGGCTGGTAGAATGGTTGTGTCATAATGCTCTGCAAAGTCCTGGAACGTTTCATTGAGCTTCGGTTCATAACGATGGCTCTTGGTTACGGCTGACTTTAAGTTATCAGGTACAATGGCAGCCGGAACACCATTAAAGAAGTGCAAAGCGTTTTCTACTGATGCAACAAAATCCTCTTTCTTCTGACTCATCGATGCTTCAGCGTAAGTGTATTGGCTGGCACCCAAAATAGCCACAAAAAACTGCACCTGCTTGACTTCACCACTGTTAAGGTTGACTATCTCCAGTGTTTTACCAGCATAGTCAATAAACATCTTGTCGCCCGACTTGTGGTTCATGTGCATCACCGGATTGACCTTCTGGCTCCAACGGCGATAATACATCCCAAATTGGCTCGATTTAAAGCCGTCGGGGTGTTTAGCGATGTATTCTCTCCACATGTGCTGCCGGGTAATACCAGTCTTCTTTAATTGCCGTTCAACGTATGGGAAGAACTTGTAAAGCGCCTGTTGTTTCGGTGTTAAAACCTCTTGTTGATTATGGCTAAATAACTGCTCAAGTTCGCTGTCACTCTTTTCTTTAAGGTCATTGATGCTCATTTTGAGCACCGAATACAGGGCGATGTACTTCTTAACCGTATTGCGTGACAACGTCAAGTAGCGACTGATAAACGACTTGCTTTTACCCTGATGATGTAGATTTAATACTTTTCTTACTTTACTCATGTCTGTTAGTTTATTAGCCATAGATTTTAGCATTTGGTTAAATGCAACAATTTACAGCTTCAGCAGCATGAAAAAGTCTTTGATTTTACCTGGTCAATTTGCTCCGTTAGAGCCTGGTCACTTTGGAGCGTCAGAGAGTGGTCACTTTCATTCGTTAGACCTGGTCAATTTAAATCGTTAAGAGGTGGTCAACTTCAGCGTTTTTTCCAGTTTACCTGATATACACTATTGCCCCGGTACATTAAAAGAAGGAAATAAAACCTATTCAGCAACAGCTCTAAAGCGTGTATTCAAGGGGAAGAAGGTAAGTCATATTCTTCCTTACGAGTCGCCGGCAACGAACGCGTTAACTGATGAACTGTTTGCGGATAACCGAAAAAGGATGTCTATTTCCGGGGTACAAGAAAAATTCTCTGTTTTGCTGGATAAAAATAAATTGCGTTTAATTACCGAAGGCGAACAAGGGCAATACATTCTTAAACCTCAACCAAGTGCTGGTAAACATCCTGAAATGATGCCAGCCAACGAGCATTTAACGATGCAAATAGCAAGGCAGGTTTTTAATATCGAAACGGCCGAAAATGCGCTTATTTTTTTTCGTAACGGCGAACCGGCCTATATTACTAAGCGATTTGATGTTCAAGATGACAACACGAAGGTGGCACAGGAAGATTTTGCTGCTTTAGCGCTAAGAACGCCTCAAACACATGGCACAAACTATAAATACCTGGGTAACTATTATGATTTATTTGTGATAATGAAAAAGTTTGTTCCTGCCTATAATATTGAAGCTCCCAAGCTTTTGAAGCTTATCCTGTTTAATTATTTATTTTCTAACGGCGATGCACATTTTAAAAACTTTTCACTCATACAAACTGACTTTGGAGATTATAAATTGAGTCCGGCTTACGATTTGTTGAATAGCCGCATTCACATTGAAGATAGGGATTTTGCACTGGATGATGGTTTGTTACCTCCAGCTCTGGCAAAGGGAAAAGTGCATGAGCAGTTTTATCAACTTGGTGAGTTGGCAGGCATCAATATCAAACTGATTGATAATATTTTTGCTCTGCTCAGTTCCGGGAAGGATGATGTTTTAAGGTTAATTAGTCACTCCTATCTGTCTGAAAAGTTGAAGCGTAACTACGAACAGGCCTATTTAACACGGTTAAAAAAACTGAACAGGAAATAAGGGGTAGCTCTTAGGTGTTAGGTTCTGGCTATTAGTGTCTATCAATTGAAATTCGTGTATTTTTTGGCAGAAAATATAAGCAAGCTGCCAATAGTGTTGATACTAAAATATTGATAATTAGTACTTTTGTGACTCGTCCAGGTTGGGGTTAGTTAGGAGATGCAATGAAAAAGTATCAAGGGTCAAGATTCGTCTAGTGCGGTTTATAGAAGAAGTTGTTAAGTATATTGATAAAAGGAGTATGCCACACCGGGCTAGCAGAGATCAGGTCATGTCCGTAGTTAGGTGCGATCCATAAATATGCGTTAGGTATAGAGCGGTATAACTCAAGGGCTGTTTCAACCGGAAAAAGGATATCCCGGTCGCCTTGAATGATTAGCGTTTTAGTACGGATGGTTGAAAGCATCGGCGCAGTGAAATTTATGTCGTTGTAGGATTCGGAAAAGCCATTGAGTTGATGAAGAAGTTCCCTGACTTGCTTTTCCCCCCGTGGGTGTATTTTTAAGTAATAATCCCTTGTTGCTTTGTTAAGTGTTTCATAGGTATAATCCTTAAGAACATTACGACTAGACTTGGGGAAGTAAGGCGCTGTGCCAATCAAAACCATGGCTTCCAGTCTGGAGGTATCCATAAGGGCCATGTGTAAAAGCGTGAGGCCTCCGGCACTATAGCCAATAGCTTTGAATTTATTAATATCAAGATGATCTAATAGGCTGTAGATGTCAATGGCGGATTGTTTACATGTGAATTTATGCGCCGGGTTGGTAGACTGTCCATGCCCTCGCAAATCAGGGATTATAAGTTGATAATGAGATGAAAGAGAATCAATCAGATGATACCAGTCAGCATGTGTTTGTGTAAAGCCATGCAAAAGAACAAGTGGGGATCCTTCTCCATAGCTCTCGTAATAAATATCCACGTCTTTTAAATGGACGATTTCGTTGGTTTGGCTACAACATAAAATGACATTATAGATAAATAGAAAGAATACTATGTGAGTCTTCATAAGATATTGATTTTAATGATTGAGTACGAATTTTATTCCTTTAGTTAATGCGGCCGGGAACATCGAGTAGTGGGTTTCATTTCCAATAATAGCTGTTTGGTAGACGAAGCCTGTATAGTTACGCTCCTCGATGATCTTATTAAAGTCATGCCATGGTTCCACCATTGTAAACTGCCTATTGAAAAAAATACAATACCAATTATCCTACGATTAGGATCAGAAAGTTTATATTCATTCTCAATAAAAGGCAGTAATTCTTATCTGCACATTGCTTTTTTGCCCAAAGCCGAAGGTGCAAAACAGGGTTATCACGAGGCATGCTAGAAGGGAAAGTTTCATGGCTTGATAGAAAAATTAATAAGCGGATTTAATAAATTGGTTTAGATCTTCGCTCAACTTTTGTAACTGGGTTTGGTCATTGTATATCATGTGACCGGCTTCGTAGTATTTAATGGTGACGTTGTCTTTAGTATTCTCTTCAAAATGGATATGGTCAAAACAATAGTTGGTTACAGAGAAGGGGGTGGCACCATCATAGTAACCTGCTGCTACAAATATCTTAAGAAAAGGATTCTTAATCAACGCTCTACTAATGTCTTCACCCAAGTAGATTGGCCGACCTTTAAATTTGCCTAGTTTCCAACGATTAGCTATAGAGCTGTTAAAGGTAATGTACTGACGATCATCCGGGTAGTTAAGATCTGTTTTTAGGTATTGGAAAAATGTGGATGAATATGAACCGTCCATAAATGTGGTACTTGGGTCATATATGGCATAATTAGACCAACTGTCAGTTGGATTAATCCGTCTTGTTAAACGGGAGTCGTACCGACCTATCATCAGACCTTCCTTTTCAAGTAGTTTGTCATAGAACATTTTAGTGCTAATGCGCAACTTCTTGCTTTTTAGATATTCCACATCTAAACCTGTGAATTCAGAGAGGTTTAATGCAAGACTGTTTAACTCTGATTCTGATAGGTTATTTCCTTTTATTATTGCCAGAGCAAGTTCATTATGGGCAAATGTCTCTGATTTTTTGATGGTTGAAAACAGGTCTGGCATTAAATCATCATTTAATTTATTATGGAACCAGGCCGTTGCCGTGTAAAATGGTAAGGTGGTCATATATGGTAGCTCATTACCCGGGGAGTCCCAGGTGAGTATATCATTTGTAAATGGAGAAATAAGCATGATACCATTGATATACAAGCCGTATTCGTTCTGCAAAAAGGATGTTACTCCACAAGCTCTAAAGCCGCCATAGCTTTCTCCAATGATTAGTTTTGGAGAATTAAAGCGATTATTTTTAGATAAGTATAGGCGAATGAATTCGGCAGTCGCCTGAATATCTTCATCAATCCCATAGAAGAAGTCTTGAGAAGTTGGATCAAGAGCAATGCTAAAGCCAGTACCCACAGGATCGATGAAGACCAGGTCGGTATTTGGCAGCACCGAATAGATGTTATCAATCAGATGATAAGGGGGAGGTGTTGATCGACCATTGTCACTCATTTTTACTCTTTTGGGACCAAGAATCCCCAGATTCAACCAAAATGAAGAAGAGCCAGGACCTCCGTTGAAAGAAAAGGTAACCGGCCGGTTAGTTATGTTATCATCTAAAGAATAAGCTACATAAAAGATAGAGGCTGCTGGCTTTTGGTCTTTATTCTTGAGGATGATGGTGCCAGCTGTTGCTGTGTAGTTGAGTGTAGAATTATTAATTACCAGTTTGTGTTTGGTTTTAACTGTTTGCTCCTTTAGCTCCAGACTCTTTTTTTCCTCTTGTGCTAATATAAATGAGAAGCAAAATGAAATTGTAAGAGCAAGTAATGTAGTGGTTATGGATTTCATGACAGTGTAATTTAGATTGTATTCGAACGAGAACAAGACTATCAGGGAGGTGTCCATAAAATTACCGGGTTAAATAAGATTTGTCAATACTGAAATTAAACATTTAAGTTATACAGATATAAATATCACATGGTAGTGGCAGTATGAAGCATAAAATGAGGCTCAAGCGCCTGCGGCTAGCGTAGGATGGAAGCGCAATGAGTCCTTCGGCAAGCTCAGGAGCCGGAACGGAGGACGGTGGATGAGGTGGCGGAGGCGGTTTGCGGTGGAATAGCGGGTCGAGCCGACTGCGAGTGGAGCAAGGGTGGCAGGTTGAGAGCGATGAAATAGCGGAAACTGCCATAGCTTGGTAGTGGAGGTACGGAACGGACAAGCCGAGGGATGGCAGATTTTTGTACTGGCTGGAGTGAATACGGAGGCCAGTGCAAAAATGTGACCCCGTAAGGGCTTTGCCCACGGGGCGCAGCAGCCCGATGCCCGCAGCGACTAGCAGGCGAGCCAAACACAGGCAGCGCTTGGGGTGAGGGCTTATTGGCCGAACAGGCGCAGCGTAGCAAGGCGGTGATGACAATGTGCCCGAGGCACAAAGAGAGCTGCCGTGAGGAAGACCGTGGGAGTTGCAAAGGGCGTGACGGATTGGCGAATATTAAAGTGGTGAGTACTGAGTAATGAGTAGTGAGATGATTTGCCGCTTGACTAATTAAAGACGAATTGGTGAACTGTGAAATTGATGAATTGATGAGGTTTGGGATTAATGATTGTTAGCTATGAAATAGGGAATGAGCCACCCGGAGGGCGAGACAGCGGATGCCGAGACTTTAAAAATTGACACGGAGGCATTGGCTGGCACGATACGGCATGCGCTTTTGCCGACAAGGGATGACGAACACCGATGGACCTGGTCAAGTATGTTGGGATGTTCGATTAATGATGAGGGGAATAGTTGAAGGGTTGAATTGATAAACTGGTTGAGGAGTTTATTAGTTGAAGGGTTGAGGTGAATAACTGGGGAACTGAGAATTTGGTGAACTATTTAACTGAGGGATTGGGGATGTTGGGATTGTCATTTATCAGGATTTATTTATATTTAAGCTTTATCTGTCAGTATTATGAACGAATTAATTGTAACCCCTCAATCTAAGCTTCCTCCGGTATTTGCCAATATGAGTGCCAGCTATAAGGCTTATTGGTTTATTGGTATACTTGAATGCTTGGTTGAAGAAGGGTTGGAGGAGATTCCGATACGGCGTATTTGTGCGCGTATGCTGGTAAATGCCTGGTATCCGGTTCATTTTTTTAAGCTGCATTTTGGGGGGCTCAGGATTTAATTAGTCAGCATAATGACTTTGTGAAGGAATATCGGGGATTAGCAGCTGATATTAGGAAGAACAATCTATTAGAGATATTAACAGAAACAGCAGATAAAGAGATTGTTGAGAAGGTAATGCATTTTAGAAAGCATGTGCCCTTCCGCTTCTTATCGCCCTGGATCGGTTATAAGAGTGATACTCAGGTAGAGAAAGATTCTCAGGATTATAAAAATGAAGCTCCCTATGCAATCTTTCGTGACCGTAATACCATTGTCATAAATTCTACATGGATATCCTTTTTGAAATCGAATTATAAGCTTTTGATTGATTATGGTTATTGGTGTTTATCGCAATATGTTCAGTCAAAAAATCCAGGGGTACCTGATATTGCGGGTAAGTTAATAAAACCGGCCGTAAGAGGAAGTTTAGTGGCGCAGCGTATGTACTGGCAAATTGTTTTTGACCAAGTCGAACAGTTACAGTGCATTTATACCCATAAACAGCTTACGCCCCAAAAGTTTGACGTTGAACATTACATACCATGGAGTTTTACTGCTCATAACTTGATTTGGAATCTGGTACCAGCTGATTCAAGTATCAATTCATCAAAAAATAATAAGTTGCCGAATAAAAGTTTTTTGAAGGATTTTGTTGATTTACAAAGAATGGGTTTGCAAATTGTATTCGATAAAAGTCCGAAGAACAAGTTATTAGATGACTTTGCTGTATTTGGTGTTTCTGTCAAAGAATTGCTTAATTTACCCTCACATCGGTTCTTCGAGCTTTATGACAATCAAATATCACCCCAGTTGCAGTTGGCTCATCAACTGGGATTTGCTTATTGGAACTACCCAAATCATTAAAGTATGACAAAGAATCATTCCCACCTGACGGCCAAAGAACGCGATAAAATTTCTTTTCCAACAAATTGGCTCTTGCGCAATGGCTTACTTCGCGGACGCATATTGGATTTTGGTTGCGGCTTAGGGGCTGATACGAAGGGACTGCAAGCGGCAGGGTTTGATGTGGAAGCTTATGATCCGTATTACAAGCCTAAGCTACTTGATGGTTATTTTGATACCATTATTTGTCAGTATGTGATAAATGTGCTTGAAGAGAAATATCAGGAGCAAATAATTCTGGAGATGAGCTCCAAGCTGGCGCCCGGCGGCAGTGTATTTATCACAGTAAGACGTGATGTTAGATATCAAGGCTATCGAACGCATAAAATCCATCAGAAAACCACTTATCAACGTAATGTTCTTCTTAATTTCCCATCAGTATATGTGAATGATTTTTGTGAAATATACCAGATCAAGCGCAAAGTAGATCATCCTGTTAAATCAGCTTGTATTTTCTGCAGGCCATCTAATAAACTAAAGTATATCGCCGAATCATCAAACGCATTTGCGGTGTATGATGGCTATCCGGTAAGCAAAGGGCATGCCTTGGTAATACCCAAGATGCATGAAGCAGATTATTTTAGCTTATCCAGCTCTTTGCAGCATGAGCTTGTTGATGTTGTGGCTTTTGTCAAGAATTATCTGAGGCATAAATATATGCCTGATGGTTTTAATGTGGGCATTAATGTGGGGCAGGCAGCCGGCCAGACGGTTTTTCATGTACATATTCATATTATACCCCGTTATAAGGGCGATACACCTAATCCCAAAGGCGGTGTACGACACGTTATAAAAGGTAAAGGGTTTTATTAGGTGGGATTTATGATGTGAGGGATAGTTGAAGAGTTTATGCGTTGAAGTGAATAACTGGTGAGCTGGTTAGTTGGTGAACTGAGAAACTGGTGATCCGGTGAGTTGAAAAAATGGTTTAAGAGTAGAATAGTTGAACTGAGGAATTGGAGAAGGTGAGTAATATACGGATGCGATCTTGATGAGCAGCTTGTGGATAGAGAACGCATCCGGGGGAATCTTAGATTGTATTTTTTGCTTTTCAAGCAAAATCCAGGTTGTTTCGATTAATAGGCTGACCTGTTGAATATCATCTTCTTTTATCCAGCGAATCCTTTGGCCAAATAATCACATTCATCATTTCCCGCAGGCGGCTGCGTACCCGTTGGCCGTAGAGTTTTTCAATGTCCTTGGCATTGAGGTTAGTGGTGGCGTGGGTTATGAGCCTATCAGAGATAAATAAGTCGTAGCGGCTGAGAATGACTTCTGCCATGACGTTGCACTCGGATCCAAAGTGTTTGATATTGGATTCAGCCCCAAGGTCGTCGAGGCAGATGGTCTTGGGTGTTTTGTGTCCCGGCGTGATGTGGAAGCTATGTTTGCTGTAGCGGTGAATCACCTCGTAGCCATCTTTCTGAAATTCAAAACTGATATCGCGGCAAGCCTTAATGGCAAAGCGCTGATATGCCGGCAGAATGGAAGGCAGCAGCTTCATGAGGGCGGTCTTTCCACAACCAACGGGGCCTATCATCAGGATGCCTTTGCGGAGGTTTATGCCTTCTTGGCCGGCCACCTGTTGGTCTTGAATGAAGTAGGCAAAAAGCTTTTTGATGATGGGCATGTCTTCCTCATAGAGGTGAAAATGTGAACCGTATAGGGTCTGGCCATTGCGCGTGATGAGGTCGAGCGATCTTTTAAAATCGTAGTAGATGGTGTTGTCCTGGATGTGGTAGTGGGGCATAATGGGTAGTTGTTAGTTGGTGAACTGGTGAGTTGAAGAATTGGTTTAAGAGTTTATGAGTTGAACTGAAAAACTGGGCAACTGGGGAATAGTTTAAGAGTTGAGGAGTTGAAGGGTTGAATTGGGAGGTGAGCCGTGAGATGATTTGCAGTCTGGTACTGTTGTCCACGAATTTCACTAATTAGCACGAATGGTTCGAAGCGCTAAAGGGGCTCATCGTAGTTAGAGGATGAAGGTGGTGAAGAGATGGGGCGTAGCGGCCCACTGCGTCTATCGGGTTTAGGGGCATCATCTGTGCCATATTTTTCCCGGAATTGCTTTTTTCGCGCCTCGTGGGCTTGCTTCTCAAATTTTTTGATGTTAAGCATCCAGTTGCGGGCGGCAGCTTTCCAGTCTTTCATGGGCGTTTTGCCGCCAACGAGCCAGCCGTTTGACTCGTAGTAGTTGAAGAAGCGCTGGGCTTCGGCTTCAGGGTGGCCTTTTTCGTGAAAGTAGATTTGAATGTGCCGGAGCGGTGGATTTTTCCCCTTAGTCTGTTGGGCAGCTCTCCCAGGGGAGCATTGGGTTGATTTATGATGTTTGATGTGAGATGTATTTTTCATGGTGCTATCATTTTTAGGTATCGACGTTGAATATTTTTCTTCTTCATAGAGTGTGTTGTTTTTATCGTTTATAGAAGGGCTCACTTTTGATACTGAAGGTGTACAGGATATCGTATCAAAACTGTACAGGATAACAAGGCTGCCCTTGGTTTTGTCGAAGGATGGATCATAGCGTATGAATTTGTGATGATGCAGGTCTTTCAAGGCTTGTACATAGGTGTTTGGTGAGCCGATACGCGCTAGTTTCATGGTTTCTTTTCTGGTGATACTGACAGGGTTTTCAAAGCGGTTGCTGTTCCACATCCTGAACAAGACCAGGTAGAGACTGATGTGATAGGCCTTCAGGACTGTTAGCTGATCCATCAGGGCTAATGTGTTGTTAAGGTGCCTGATGTAGTTCATGGTGTTATTAGTATGCAGTTGTTAGTCAGTAGTCAGTAGTTAGAAGGCAGAAGGCGGAAGACAGAAATGATTGACAGCTTGCCTGACATCGCTTTAGCTGTTAAAACGAAGCTTCGTTTATTATAGACCGGCTTTGCCTTGTTGGGTGCTAGTATGACTGCTTGTTTTCTAGGAGCATCTTTTGGATATCGTCGCGGTTGTAGTAGATGACACCGCCTACCTTGGTGAAGGGCAGGGTGCCGTTATTGCGCAGGTTTTGCAGGGTACCGTTGGATACTTCCAGCAGGGCTTTGGCTTCGTTGGACTTTAGCCAGGTCTTGGTTTTTGGCTTGATGTTCTCTTTGAGTATTTGTTCGATATCACTGAGTAGTGATTTGCGGAATTGCCTCAAGTCATCGGTGGTGATGAGGTCGAGTAGTAATTTCTTGTTCTCGGTATTCATTTTTTTAGATGTTAGATCGCAACAAAAGTTGCTGTTAGAAATCAGATTATAGATGATTGATTTTGAACAAGAACAAAGGAAGGTAAATCGTCAATGCAAAAACAGTTGCAGGGGTTGTGCAACCTGTCAACAACCCCCCAAGAATAAAGGCTTATAGCCGTGTGAAAAAAATTAAATTTTATTGGATTGTATCAGTTTGAGCTGTTCCAGTATTTTTGTTTTCACGGCATCTACGGCTCCTCTTTCGGGTGAGTAGAATTTATTATACAGGCTCTCGAAGGATATGTTGTCGGTTTGCTTGGTGGCACAGTGTTGAGAAAAATGTTTAATGAGTTTTCTGATTTCAGCCTTTGAGAATATGTCTGATTCAACACAAAGGCGTAGGTAACACGCCAGTTGTGAAACAGATAATCCAGTGTTCAGCTTATGATCATTTGTTGGGGGTGTTTCATGCTGTGAAAATTTATCATTAATGTGGCAGGTGTTGGTCATGTAGTTAATCTCCTGGATCAGCCAGTTACTTAAGGTTTGCTGTAAAGCCGGTTGATCGGGTTGATAGCTCCAGCCATTGATTGGCGTAGTTTGCTTGACGAATTTATGATAATAATGAAGCAAGCGAAGCTGGTCGGCTTTGCTTTCCCTGGCACTACATTGGAGTTGGGTGTATTGGCTAAGGTGATTAATGCATTTCTCGGAGTTCAGGTTAAAGGCAATCACTTGTTTGTATAAAAATTCGGGTCTTCTTGTTAGCCCACTATTCATGACTGTTGGTGATTGTAGTCGATCGAGCCAGGCATTTAAAAAATGAATTTTGCTGTAGCTGTTATGTTCATCAGGCAGGCTAATAAAATCGTTTATGGGATGCAGAACGAGTTGTATCAGCTCTTCGGGTACCTGGTAGATATAAAACGCTTTGCTTAGTTCAGCCAGGCGTACCTTCATGGTATCGCGATTGTAGTTGATCCAGGCGATGGGCTGCTTTAGTTCAAAGTTAAAATACTTGTGGAATTCCTTACTGATCTGTAGTAGTGTTTTACTAAGCCTATAATGAGGGGTTTGATATTTACCACATTGACAATAAGAAAGTATTAAATCAATTATTAATAAGTAAAAATTAGAATTATGGAAACATTACAAAAGTTATAAAATGACTAAATATCATCATGTAAAACATGTCATTCAGACAGAAGAAAACTATTTTATGAAGAACTACCTATTAAGGTGCAGAATGAGTTTAAGGAATTTATCTATTAAAATAACAATCTCAATGTAAGTAAAATCTTTAATTGGGGTAAATTTACCTCGATAATTTTGCAGTAAGCGATATAAGTAGTATATTTGAGGTAAATTTACCTTTTATGATATCGGAGATACTAAAACATAGCATCAAACACTCAGGTGACAGATCAATTAAGAAGCTCTTCGCTGAAAAGCTTGAATTAACAGGTTTAAGTAAAACTCAATTTGAAAAGTTAGCAAATATACAAAGAAGAAGTTTGGATGGTATACTTGATAAAACTTCTAAGCAAACGGATATTATCAATCTGCTCAAAGTAGGTGAATTTCTTGAGTTAGAAATTGTGGAGTTAATGATTTTACACTTTGCAGATAGGCCTATAGAAGAAATTAAAGAGTTGCAGAATTCAATGGAAACTACTTTTATAAATAAGTATTTTGACCTTAAAGCACTGTCTAGTAATGGTTTTATCAAGAAAAACACCACGGTAGATGAATTGAAGGGAAGGATCTGTAATTTTTTTCAAATAGAATCAATCTATGAATATGAAAACCAGTTAAATGAGGTTTTGTATAGTAGGTCAAAAAGAAACTTTAGCGACAAAATGAAAGACTTTTGGATTAAGTCTTCCTATAAATATTTTGAGCTTGTTAATAATCCAAATCATTACTCTAGGCATGAACTTGTTGATTTAATTCCTAAAATAAAACCTTATACACAAAATGTAGAGAAGGGTCTTATAACAGTATTTAGGGCGCTGTACAATGTTGGAGTAACAGTTGTATTTCAACCGAGTTTACCAAAAACACAAGTGCGTGGAGCTACTTTCCTTATTAAAGACAAGCCTTGTATTGTAATTACTGATTTATTCAAAAGCTATCCAACCATTTGGTTTGCATTATTGCATGAATTGCATCATGTGCTTTACGATTTAGAACACCTTAAAAAGACACAATATCATTTAACAGGAGAGCCGGATTTGTTCTTGCTTCAAGAAGATAAGGCAAATAAATTCGCTTCGGATTACTTAATATCTGAAGATAAAATGAGGTTTATTGAGCCATTAATTAATAATCCATTAATGGTATCTAGATTTGCGAAAGAGATTCAGGTGCACCCATCAATTATTTATTCGCAATATCAATTTAGGCAAAAAGAAAAAGGGAAAAACTACTGGGGAGCATTTAGAGAGCATTTCCCAAATGTAGAATTAGCAAAAAAACAATTAAATGTTAGTAACTGGGATGTTGAGTCTTTGTTGGAAGCAGCAAATAAAGTAAGAGAACTTTTAACTGTATAATATGGAAAATAAGAGCATTAAGAAAGAGTCTGGATTATCATTAGAGGAGCAGGAGCGACTTGTGATTTTAATGAAAGCAGAAGACGTAAAAGGTGAGCAATTGTCAATTAACTTAGAAGCTGAACTAGTTGTCGAAAATGAGGCCGAAGAGTTGATTGGAAAAAATATTGATGACCCAATGGAGAAGTTTCAATTGTATTATAATGGTCTAACGAAACTTCTTAAGGATAATCTGCCGAAGGGTAAAAGAAATGAAGAAGCAAGGCGTATTATTTATGATGAAAAGAATATCTTAATTAATCGTGGGGCAAAAAAAGATGAAAAAGGCATAAGAGGCAGTGATGGTCGAATGGCTTATATTGAAGATTTGGAAGATGCAATTAAGATTGTTGCTGGATGGATTTCTAATAAAGGAACATATTTTGACCTTTATAAGGCATTTTGGGATAAAAATGAAGAGCTTGGATATGGTCATCAAAATTAACAAACATTGACACTGCTAAAATGAAAAAGCCTGTAAATCAAACGATTTACAGGCCTTTGTGTTTTTTTGATAGTGTTGAATGTGATCCCGGCGGGATCGTATCTTAATTGATATAATATTCTAAATCAGTCTTTTATAAAGCACTTAAAAATAAGGGTCTCGATATCGTCTCTTCTGATATTTATTAAATTAAAAACAAATGTCAATAATTATAGTGAGTAATGCAAATAGCTGATTTATTTAATAGGTTTAGTCGTAATAAGGTAATAAGACCACATACTTAATACATTTGAATATATTCATATTAATGGCACACTGCTTACTTAACCTTCTAAACGAAATTAACTACTACCGAAAGAAAATATGATGTTAAAGATAAGGGTACTACTCTTTGGAATCATCTTGTTTCATTATTTGTTAATTTATTCCATATCTGATAAGTATCAGTTAAGCTTATTATTTGTTGAAGATGGTTTATCGCACAATCAAGTATCCTTGATTGTGCAGGAACAATATGATTTTTGTTTAATAAAGTTGAAATCTATCCAAAACATGCCCAAACGTTAACTGCTGACTATCGCGTAAAAATAGATATTGATACTTTAAATAAATGGCTATTCTGTCTAGTTTCTGATGCGATGAAGTCTTGAGTTTCCTATTTATAAGTTTAAGTAATTTAGTAGTATATCAGTGTTAATTCATCTCAGGTAATCTAAAGGTTGTGTGAGGCAGAAATAACTAATAATTCAGTATTAATAAGATTTATAAGATTGTTTTAATAAAAAAGTTAATGCTAATAGAATGAAGTTATCGTCTTACCCATCCAATAAAAAAAGAATGAACAGAAAATTAACAAACGATAGCACAAATTGAATTTGTATGTTTTGTGTTATATTCTAATGTAAATTTAACATTGATTGGTTATAGGAAGAGGTAATTTTATTAGCAATTCTTTTTAATCAATTCAACATGAAGCTAAAATATAAATCGACTAATTGTGTTATCAATCAATCAGTTTCTATTGAGCGTATCAAACTGCCTCATAGTGAACAAAACTGGCATTTTCATGCAGAATTTGAGTTGATTTATCATTTAAAAGGGAAAGGAATCCGAATGGTTGGTGACCATTTGGAAAAATTTAATGATGGCGATTTGGTTCTTGTTGGTTCTGGTCTTCCTCATCTGTGGAAAATGCAGGATGATTCTGATGATGTGGATGTCGTTGTTCTTAAATTTGGTGAAGAATTCAGTAAAGGTGCATATTTATCGATACCAGAATTTAACAATATAAGGCGGCTCTTGGATTTAGCTCAACGAGGAATCAGCTTTGGAAATGTGACGCTTTCCAAAGTACGTGAATTGCTGGTTGCAATTTCTTCATGCGGTGGAGCCATACGTATCATAACCTTGTTAAAGATTTTATCGATACTGGCCGATGGGATTGATAAAGAATTATTGGCATCTACTCACTTTATAATATCGGATTCAAAATCTGATGACCAACGTCTCAGTAAAGTAATTGATTATGTTGTAAATAACTATTTACAGCAGGTGTCATTAGATGAAATTTCCAGAGAAGCTGCCATGACACCAAATTCGTTATGTCGGTTTTTTAAGGATCGGACAAATAAAACGATTTTTCAGTTTATCAATGAATTTAGAGTTGGAAAGGCATGTGAATTACTTATAAATGGAAACATGTCAATCTCAGAGGTTTGTTACGAATCAGGTTTTCATTCGTTAACCAGCTTTAACCGTGTTTTTAAGGAAATCAAGAAAACTACGCCAAGGGATTTTCGAAGCAGATACTATCCGATCTATAAGGAATGTCATACGAATGCCTGTTCTGCTTGATAAACAGGATGTTTTTTTAGAAGAGTTGTTTTGTTTGGATTGCAAATTAGATTTTTTGTGGGTTCTAATGAATCTGCCAGTCTGATTTATTTTATCTGGTTAATAACTGGTTATTGTTGGATAAAAAATGCAAAGTATCTACCTGGACTACAGTGTACATTTGCTTCGTGGTAAAAACGGAGAAAACATATAAAAGTTAGGGATAATGAATTTTGGATACCAGAAATTATACATAGGAGGCGAGCTAATTGACTCCAGTAAACAATTTAAAACTGATGTAATTTGTCCGGCTACAGGAGAATCGGTTGCGGTAATCGCAGAAGCAGCTAAAGAAGATACCGAAAGAGCTATTGAAGCTGCCCGTAGAGGCTTTTCTTACTGGTCAAAGTTACCATTGACAGAGCGCACCGAATGGATGATGAAGTTACGTCAGGCCGTATTGGACAATGAGGATTTGCTGCGTCAGGCTATGGTTCACGAAATGGGAAAAACCTATGAAGGTGCCTGGGAGGATATTGAGGCAGTGGTTAATGGATTAGAATGGTATCCAAACGCCATGAAAAACTTGCGGGATGAGCAGATTCCGGATTACGAAGGGACACATACGCATAAGATGGTGCATCAGCCAGCCGGTGTGGCGGTGGCCTATCTGGCATGGAATTTCCCATTACTTAATGTAGGTTTTAAGTTGGGGCCGGCTTTAGCTGCCGGATGTAGTTTAATTATCAAGCCTTCCTCCTTGTCACCATTGTCGGCTTATTTATTAGGCAAGATTATGCATGACATCAACTTCCCGGCTGGGGTTGTAAATATTATTGGCGGAAGCATTGATAACGTCGCAGATATATTAACAAAAAGTAAACAAACGAATGTGTTGACTATGATTGGTTCAACACAAACCGGTTTAAGAGTGATTGCCGATAGCACTACATCCATCAAGAAGTTAAGCATGGAATTGGGTGGTAATTCACCATTTATTGTTTTTGAAGATGCTGACTTTGATAAAGCATTGGATTTGGCGATAGGGCTAAAATTTGGTAATAGCGGACAAATATGTGTGGCAGCCAATCGCATATTTGTGCATGAAGACATTTACGATAAGTTTCTATCTGCTTATGTTGAACGGGCAAAAGCACTAAAACTTGGTTTTGGAAAAGATGAGAAACCAGATATGGGACCTGTAGTAACGCTCAATGATCGTGACAGGATGTTCGACTTGATTCATGAGGCTGTTTCGAAAGGAGCTGTGGTTGAAACAGGTGCTAAAATACCGGAAGGTAAAGAGAAAGGGAACTGGATTGAGCCAACGGTTCTATCAAATGTGAACACAAAGATGCGTGTGGCGAAGGAAGAGATTTTTGGTCCGGTAGCAGCTCTGTATAAATTCTCTACAGACGATGAAGTGCTTGAAATGGCTAACGATACAGAATACGGTTTGGCATCATACATTTTCACCAATAACCATGCACGTATTGAACGATTCAGTGCAGAATTGGAATTTGGAGAGGTACAGGTTAACGGTGTTAAATACTCTATTTATCTGCCACATGGAGGTATTAAAAATAGTGGAATTGGTCATGATTGCTCTCACCTGGCATTGGATGATTACCTCGTGAAAAAACGAGTGTCTGTTGCCAAATAAAACTTATTCAACTCATAAATCTGCCGTTAAAGAATTACCTTATGGAAGCAATGTTCTTACCTTTTTTATTAATCGTATTTGCCAGTATTTTGCAGGGATCATTTGGTTTGGGGATGAAATATATGGCTCCCTTAAAATGGGAGTCGTGGTGGCTGGTGCATGTACTTATAGCCATGATTATTTTACCATTAGGTTGGGCCTACGTCGCTGTGCCGGATTTATTTGATGTTTTAGGTAACTCATTTTCAAATCCTGATATGCAAAGTGTTGTTTTTATTGCCATGTTGTTTGGTTTTCTGTGGGGAATTGGCGGAATCTTATTCGGTGTTAGTGTGCCATACATTGGGTTATCATTAACCATGGGTATCGTGATGGGTTTAGCCGGTTCTGTTGGAGCCTTAATTCCATTGTTACGAATGGAAAACTCCACTTCTTTACCTCAATTCCCTTATGTTATAGCCGGATTGCTTATTACCCTCGTAGGCGTAACTATTACCGCCAAAGCCGGTATTGATAAAGATAAGTTGACTTCGGAAGCATCGGGTGATAAATCCAATATTCTGAAAGGAATACTGATTGCTGTTAGCTGTGGTGTTCTATCGGCCTTATTAAATGTCGGTTTCGTTGAAGCTGCTCCAATAGCAAAGCTTGCAGAAAGCATGGGGGCCATCGACAGAAATGCCAGTTTGGCAGCATGGGTAGTTGTATTAATGGGGGCCTTTATTATGAACGCGGGATATGCCATCTTTTTGCTGGTCAAAAATAAATCATGGAGTTCTTTCAAGGTTGAGGGTTCAGGCAAAGCCTATCGCTGGGCCATATTAGCAAGTGTTTTTTGGTTTGGAGCGCTGGGGGTATATGGCCAGGGAGCCGCATTAATCGGCCCGATTGGTAGTGTAATCGGATGGCCCATGTTACTAGGATTGTCCTTAATTGTAAGTAATTTCTGGGCCTATAGAGCCGGAGAATGGAATGGTGCGGCTAAGCCATTCCGATTATTATTAATAGGACTTGCAGTACTAATTATTGCAAGTATAATCCTGGGATATGCCAATATGGTATAAGGAGGAACCCACCTGAAAATAACAAGAAAATAAGTTGATGAAGATAGTTAAAATAGAACCCTATGTCGTTAGTCAGGAACTAAAAAAACCGTTTTACTTCTCTCAATGGGAATACAAAACACGCACTATCTGTTTGGTTAAAGTAACTGCCGAAGATGGTACCTATGGCTGGGGCGAAGGGTATGGTCCTGCTCATTTGGTGAAAGCCGGAATAGAGTTCTTTAAACCGTTTATAACAGGAATGAATGCAATGGAACATGAAACAGTGTGGCAAACGATGTACCGTCGATCACTTGATTATGCGCGACGTGGTGTAATACTTGCGGCCCTAAGTGCAATAGATATTGCGTTATGGGATATTAAAGGAAAGCATTATAAGATGCCGGTTTCAAGCCTGCTAGGGGGTAGAAAGCGCGAAAAGATAAAGCCTTATGCCACAGGTCTGTATTTTACACAATGTCAAAATCAGAAGCAGGAATTAGTTGATGAGGCAATTGACTACAAGCAGCAAGGTTTTAAAGGATTAAAGATGAAGGTTGGTTTGGGTATTTCCAGGGATGTTGAATATATAAAGGCCATTCGTCAAGCCATTGGAGAGGATATGGAGCTGATGATTGATTCCAATCATGCCTATTCATTGAAAGAAGCCATGTTATTGGCACGAAAAATTGAGCATCTGGATATTGCCTGGTTTGAGGAACCGGTTTCTCCGGAGCACTATAACTGTTATAAACTATTACGGGATAAAACCCATATTCCCATTGCAGGTGGTGAATGTGAATACTTACGATACGGTTTTTTACAGTTATTTCAGAATGATTCTGTGGACATCGCACAGCCTGATATTGCAGCGGCCGGAGGGTTGACAGAGGTTAAAAAAATAGCCGCCATGGCCAATACTTTTGGTATTGAGGTAGTGCCGCACAGCTGGGGCACTGGTATTGCTTTGCATGCCGCGATGCATTTAATTGCCAATCTGGATGTAATTCCTGGTCGTATGTTCGATTCAACTCCATGGATGGAATTGGACAGAACAGAAAATGAGTTGCGCGATGTATTGATTGAACCCTTGATTGTGCCTGAAAATGGCTATCTGCAGGTGCCTGAGCGGCCTGGTTTAGGAGTAGATGTGAATATGGATGTATTGGCCAAATACGTAGTTGATTAATTAAATGACTGATGATAAAGTACTTTACAAACATTGTTGCCTTGCTGTTATTAATTTCATCAGCGGCATGCGCTCAAAACAACAGCAATACCATTTCCTTAAATGGAACCTGGAACATCGTTTTTGATGATGCAAATGAAGGAGTAGTGAAGAAGTGGTTTCTGAATGAAGAATTCAGCAAGCTGGAAAGTAAGCACATTGAGGTTCCCTCTTGTTGGGAGGAGACAGAGGAAAACTACGAAGGAGTTGGGTTTTATACCAGAAACTTTACTATTCCGGCCAACTGGGAAGGTAAAATTGTGGAGATTGATTTCGATGCTGTGAATTATTATTCAGAAGTATGGATAAACGAACAGGTGGTAGGTTTTCACGAAGGTGGTTACACGCCTTTCAGCTTCCGTATTGATAAACTCCTCAAGTTCGGTGAGGAAAATACAATTATGGTCAGGGTGGTGAGTCCTATCATACTTACCGATAAGCGCATTGATGGAATGGGGCGCCAGGAAGTACCCATGTGGCGTGGTGCCATCACTGGTGGAATCTGGCAAGGCGTAAACCTAAGCGCCAAGGGACATACCCATTTGGCCGATGTGTTTATTGAGCCGCGTATTGCATCTAATGAGGCAGTATTGAATATGACCGTTAATAATGCGGATGCCTTTACAAACAACAAATTAGTTGAGGTTAGCATAGAAGATGCAAAAGGAAACGTTGTTGCTTACAGGAAAGAGAGCATCGTGGCTTTACCCGGTAAAAACAAATTGAGCTGGTCAATGAAAATTGAGGATGTCAAATATTGGTCAATGGATAATCCTTACTTATATAAGGCCAATGTTAGCGTATTGGATGACAAAGTACTTGAAGATAAGTGGTCGCACAAATTTGGGATGCGTGAGTTTTCTGTCAAAGATGATCAGTTCACTTTAAACGGTAATCCACTATATCTGAAAGCCACCTTTTTTGAGGGGCTTTATCCCGTTAAACTGGCTTATCCGGATAGCCGCGAGATGGCCATTAAGGAAATTACTCTCGCCAAAGAAGCTGGGTTTAATATGATTCGTCCCTGGCGAAAGCCGGCCCCACCGATGTGGTTGGATTTATGTGATTCATTGGGCGTGTTAACAGTTGGAAGTCTTGTGATGGAATGTATGTTACGACCTATTTCAACGCCTCGACTGTCGTATGTGGTAGAAAATGAATTGAGAGAAACCATTCTCAATAATCGTAATCGTACCTGTGTCGTACAATGGGAGTTGTTCAATGAGATTAATCGCCCTATTTTAACGCAGATGCTCAATTCCATGTCGGTTTTAGCGCGTGAATTGGACCCTACCCGTATGATTCTCGATGAGTCAGGAGGTTGGGGCGAAGGTGCCAATATTTACCTGCCTTATGAGCAAACCCCTATGAAATTTAATGACATTCACCATTACAGTGGCTCGCAGGTTTGTGAAGCAGAATTTAATGGATACCTGGCTACCGCTAAAACAAAAGAGGAGAAGGAAAATTCTGGAATAATTGATGCTAAAGGCTACGGGAAACATGTGGTACCTGGTATGATGACTTATCTGTCGGAGGTAGGTTATGGCAGTACACCGGATTTGATTAGCAATAATGAGGAGTTTAAGAAGAAAGGTAATCCCATTGTTGCACCACCGGTCTATCATAAAGCTCTGAATGACGGCTATGTGGCAGCATTAAAGAAGGTTGGATTTGATAAGATTTATTCAAATGTACAAGACCTTTATTTTGAAGAGCAAAAAATACATGGTATCGCTAATAAGCGCATGTTAGAAGCTATCCGCTTAAATTCAACCGTTAAGGGCTATTGTGTTCATGCATTAGTGGGAGGTGACTGGGTATTAGGTGCCGGTTTACTTGATTTATGGCGAAATCCAAAGACTCTGGTTTATGATATGACCAAAGCAGCTAATCAGCCACAGATAGCTCCAATACGCATTTTACCCCGTAATGTTTATGCACAAAAAGGAGCACTGTTGCAGGTATTTGGAGTAAGTGAGTTAGCAGATGAAAAGGCTGTTGTTGACGTGCAGATTAAGGATGGCAGTAAAAAGGTGGTGTGGTCAGAAAAGCTGAACACCAATTTCACATCCGGTATTTCGACTTTTATAGATGTCAAACTGGATACCAAAGACTACTCAGGTTCCTATACGGTAGAGGTAAGCGTAAGTAATGAAAGTGGTGAGATGATTACCAAAAATGAACAGCCTTTCGATGTTTTTACCACAGCACAGCTAGCTTCGCCTAAAGCCAAAGTTGCAGTAGTGGATGATGAGGGAAGCCTGAAAGCATTTCTGGATGCTAAAGGAGTTCAATACCTAGAGTTTACAAAAGAGTTGGATAAATCCATTCCGGTCTTAGTAGGTAAAGGTCAAAAAAAGGATAAGCGCTATCAACAGACTGCTATGGATGTAAAAGCCTTTGTTGAACAAGGGGGGTATGCTGTTTTTTTAGAAACCGTTGGCAATAAAATACCTGGGTTCGACCGGGTACTGCACGAAGTGGATGAGGATGCTTTACCACTTAATGCTGAACTGCATGCCAAGTGGGCCACACGTGGCGGTTGGGCGGCCAAATCACATATCGTAACAGAGCATTCGGTATTTGATGGATTGCCAACAAACCAGATAATGCATGGCGTATATGAAAATGTGCACCCAGTTGAATCCATGTCAAAAATTAAGGGACAGTACATTGCAGGTATGATTGGTTACGACCATTTTCCCAACAACGATGTAATGGTCCGTCATTATAACGGGCCGGGTGAAGTATGGTGGGCAGCAGATGTATTGGAGGCCAACATTGGAAAAGGACAAATGCTGATGTCAACCTTACGCATTATCGATTTTCTGGACAAAGACCCGGTGGCCGAAAAGCTGCTGTTTAATATTATGAACTATGCCACTTCTCAGGCACAGCAATAAGAATAAACGAGTCATACAATGCTGCCAATAGCTGTTGCTATCGAGCAGCATTGTTTTTTATAAAGATGAATAGTGTTATGAGACCTTTTTTTGTATTCCTCCTTTTAAGCTTTGGCCTTATTCAGGTTTTTGCCACTGACAAGCAGTGGAAGGCCAGATGGATATGGGCTGATGAAGATTTGAAAGCAGAAGCAGTGTTGGCCCGAAAGACCTTTGACATAAACACTTTACCGGATGAGGCAACGCTCAAAATAACCGCATCTGATTTTTACCAGCTGTACATCAATGGGCAATACATCAATAGAGGCCCTGCCCGAAGTGCAGCAAATCACCAGGCATATGATCACATCGATATTCGCCCCTATCTGAATAAAGGAACGAATGTAATAGCGGTTAGAGCGGTGTTTGAACCTGGGGCTCAATCCTATCAGTTTGAAGCACGTGCCGGCTTATTGGTGCAGATGGAGGTGGACAATCAGGTGATTGTTTCCGATGATTCATGGCGATTGATGGTAGATAGTAGCTGGGATAAGGAGTCTCCTGTCATCAGCCGTTTTCAGCGTGATGTATGTGATAATGTGGATATGCGATCCTACAGCCATGCTTGGTTTACTGGAGACTTTGATGATTCTTCTTGGTCTTTCGCCCATGAACTGATGCGTAATGCAGGTTGGCCAGCGCATCAGAAAGGTGTACGAGCTACTGCTTCAATAAATCCATGGATTAAGTTGGTCAAGCGCGATATTCCTATGTTAAAGGAAGAGTTGCTGTTGAAGCCAACACTTATTCTTACAAAAAACTACTTAGAATATCCTCAAGGATTGGTTAGTGAAAAAATCCTTTTGGATGGAACAATTGATAAAGCCATTAGCAAAAAAGAACGATTTGAATTGGTTTTTCAGGAAGGTGAGAAAGGCCGCCTGCTACTCTTTGATTTTGGGAAAGTAATGAATGGCTTTCCCTTAATTAACATTGAGGGGATATCCGGAACACAAATACGTGTATTATGTGCACCATATGTGCTGAATAACCATTTTTGTGCCAGTCTGGTGGATGCAAAATACGAAGACCGCATCACACTATCAGGGAAGAGGGACTTATGGGAGGCGTCTTATTTCAAACCATGCCGTTATATGGCCGTCTGGGTAGAGAATTCCGGATATCCGGTTACAATAAATCAAATAGCATTGCGACATATTTCATACCCTTTTGAACAGAAAGGACTTATGGAATCGGCAGATGCCCCATGGGTAAAAGATTTCTTTACAGCTTCTGCTAAAACAATAGAGGTTTGCACCACGGATGCAATCACCGATAATTACCGCGAGCGTCGCCAGTATGCCCAAACAGGGTATTATGGTGCTCTGGGCAATTATTACATCTTTGGTGACATGGCTTTGCAGCGCCGTTATTTGATACAGATTGCTCAGGAGCAAATGGCCGATGGTATTATGCCGGCGTATGCCCCACTGGCAACAAGCGACTATATGGTAATATTGGATTCTAATTGTTTTTGGCTAAAAAGCTTATGGAACTATTATTTGTATAGTGGTGATGAAAAAACTGTTAGGCAGTTACTGCCAGCAGCAGAACGTATTTTAGAACTCTTACATGGTTTTACGAATGAACATGGTTTGATTGACAATCCACCCTATGCCTATTGGCTCGATCATGCCGTAAATGATCGAAGTGGTGCTAATTTTACCTTAAATGCTCATTATTTGGAGGCTTTAGAGAATTATTCTGAATTGTTGACTAGGTTAAATGATACTAATTCAGAACGCTATGCTGCTAAAGCATCAAGCTTGCGAAACAGTCTTCAAAGTCAATTTTGGGACGAAGCGTCAGGCTTATTTGTGGATGCAGTAGTTGATGGGAAGCAATCAGAAAAGTATAGTGAGCACGCCAATGCTATGGTTTTAGCCTTGAATATTGCTACAGAAGAACAAGGCGAACGAATTGCTCAAAAGCTATTGGAAGATGATGACAATGATTTCGCCATGAGAGCATCCGGTATGACGATGGTGACGCCTGCCATGTCCTATTATCTGCATAAAGGATTATGCGAATATGGATATGTAAAAGAATCCTTCCAATTGTTTAATGATCGTTTTGGTCATATGCTGGCAGACAACACCAATAAAACCCTTTGGGAAGAGTGGTGGTTGCATGGTACCGGGCGAACGGGGAAGTTTATGCCTGGCAAAACACGTAGCGATGCCCAGACAGAGAGTGCTTTCCCGCCGGCTTTATTTGCGGAGTATTTATTCGGTTTAAAGCCTGTTGAACCGGGACTAAAGAGATGGGCATTAAATTACATCGATTCGGGTGTCGAAAATCTGAAGGGGGTTATTCCGGTTGGAAATGCTCAAATGCAAATTGAGTGGAAGGCTGGCAAGAAGCAAAGTCTCAAGTTGGTCATTCCTCAGGGTATTCAAATTGATGTGGATATAAAAAGCTTGGATGCAAAGGGAACTGTTTGGGTAAATAAGCAGGAGTTAGGAGGAGATGCAACAACATTGAACCTGATAGAAGGAGAGTATAACATTATATTTTAATCATTACAATTACAAAGATGCAGCCAATTGCACAAAAGGCCATGGCGCCTGATATCATAAAAAAAGTAGACGATGCCGGCGTTATTGCCGTACTGGTAATTGATGAAGTGAAGCATGCGATGCCTGTGGCCAAAGCCTTATTGGCAGGTGGGGTGTCAGCCATTGAACTAACGCTTCGTACACCTGTAGCCTGGGAGGCTGCCAAGGCTATTAAAGACGATCTGCCTGAGATAACCCTTGGTTTTGGTACGGTACTAACTGTTGAACAAGTGTTTAACGCGGCAAAAGTAGGGGCTGATTTTGCGGTGGCGCCAGGTTGCAATCCCAGAGTAATTGCTGCAGCTCAGGATTGCGGTTTGTCCTTTGCTCCAGGCGTAGTAACACCAACTGACATAGAAATGGCGTTGGAACAAGGCTGTCGTGTTATGAAATACTTCCCGGCAGAAACATCCGGGGGCATGATGCACCTCACCAATATGGTGGCGCCCTATAACTATTTAAATCTGAAGTTTATACCGCTTGGTGGTTTAAACATCAATAACGCTGCCAACTATATAAAGTCGCCATTGATTACGGCTATTGGCGGTTCATGGATTGCCAAGCAGGAGTTTATTAAAGGTGAACAATGGACAACCATTACACAGAATGCAAAAGAGATCAGTCAGTTGATCAGGAATATTAGAAGTAATAAAAAAGATTAAAGACAAATGTATCAGGACACAAGAAGAAATTGCTTGGATTTGTAATTAAATCATCTTGATACTAATATCTTGAAACTAAATAAATGAAAACAATAGTAACTTTTGGAGAGATTATGGGGCGAATGGCCTCACCAGCAAATTTGCGATTAAGACAAACACGCGAATTTGAAATCACTTATGCCGGGGCAGAAGCCAGTGTGGCTGCTTCTATCTGTAATTTTGGTGGAAAAGCACGTTATGTGACGGCTTTACCTAAGCATGCATTAGCTGAAGCAACAATGGATTCAGTTAGAGCCGTTGGTGTTGACGTAAGCTATGTGTTGCGTACCGACAATGGACGTTTAGGACTCTATTTTTTGGAAACCGGTGCCAATCAGCGTCCAAGCAATGTTATATACGATCGAGAGGATTCAGCGTTGGCTATTACAGCAGCTGACCAATATGACTGGGACGGTATTTTCGATGGTGCGCAGTGGTTACATTTGAGTGGCATTACGCCTGCGCTTTCAAAGAATGCAGCGGAAGCCACCTTGGTGGCAGCGCAAAAGGCCAAAGCAGCCGGTGCATTGGTTTCTATTGACTTAAATTTCCGTGGTAAACTATGGAAGTGGGATGCTTCCAAATCAGCGCATGAACTGGCTCAGCTCACCTTGCGTAAAATCTTGCCTTTTATCGATGTGGTAATTGCCAATGAAGAAGATTGCCACGATGTGTTAGGAATTCAGGCTGGTGATACGAATGTGCATTCAGGGGCCATAGATACGGCTCGCTATCCCGATGTGGCACGTCAGGTAGTGAAGCAATTTCCCAATGTGAGTAAGGTAGCCATTACCTTACGAGAGAGCTTATCAGCTTCTCATAACAACTGGGGAGCTATGCTCTACGATGCCAAATCAGATACCTCGTTTTTTGCACCTTTGGATGCAGAGGGGAATTATCAGTCATATAAAATCAAAAATATTGTTGATCGCGTAGGGGGTGGGGATTCTTTTGCAGGCGGTTTAATCTATGCGCTAACAACCTCAGAATTGTCAGAACCTCAGGTTGCTATACTATATGCGGTGGCGGCATCGTGTTTGAAACATTCTATTAAAGGAGATTTTAATTTTTCTACACGAGCTGAGGTTGAAGCGTTAATGGGAGGAAGTACATCTGGTCGTGTCGTGCGGTAATCAATATAGGGAGTAAAATAACTTTGTGTTATTAATTGAATGATTTCTGTCACTTATAAAACAGTTGTGTTAACATCTTTGGGAGATCGTAATTATTGACTACAATTCAGGACAAATGAAATATCTTTTATTCTTTATTTTATATACAGCAGTTATTCCAACCTGCTTAAGTCAGGTTGAGAAGCCCAATGTGATCCTTATTATGTGCGATGATCTGAACGACTACCAGGGTGTTTTTGGCGGTCATCCACAGGCACAAACACCTCATATTGACGCCATGGCAGCTGCTGGTGTACAGTTTATCAATGCGCAATCCAATGTGCCGGTTTGCCAGCCATCACGCAATAGTCTCTTCACTGGCGTATATCCGCATGATTCCAACGATTTTGGCTGGACAGGCCGTACCAAGCAAATGGTGTTGAAGCACAACAAAACCTTGATGCAGCTTTTTCAGGAAAATGGTTATTACACCCTTGGAACAGGTAAATTGCTACACGGTAATAACGAAACAAAATCATGGGATGAGTGGGGAATGAATACCAAGCACAATTATGGACCGTTTCCTTTTGATGGTGAGAAAATGGTGGCCCACCCGAAAGTGCCACAGCCCTATCAGTCAATTGGACCTGTCGATGGCTCATATGGCCGTTTATCAACCTGTGATTCATGGGTATATGGAAGGGATAAGAAGCCATTTAATTATGAGAGTGATGATAAGCGTGACCTGATGCAGGATGAGTTGCATGCGCAATGGGCGAGTAATAAGCTGAAAGAACTGGAGGCGAAAGATAGTTCTCAGCCTTTTTTTATGGGTGTTGGATTTGTCAATCCGCATACCCCCTTACATGCACCTGATCGTTTTTTTGATATGTTCCCAATTGAGGAACTGGAGCTGGCTCCCTGGTTAGAAAATGATGCTGAAGATACCTTCCTGAAGTATAATATCAATCCTAATAACAAAGGCTTTAGATACTATCGTACAATACTTGAGTCTTATAATGGCGATCGTGAGTTAGCATTAAAGCATTTCTTACAGGCTTACCTGGCTTGTGTGGCTTTTGTTGATGAACAGATTGGAAAGGTGTTGGATACCTTGGAAAAAACCAAATTTAAGGATAACACTATTGTGATTCTGACAGCCGACCATGGTTGGCAGATGGGAGAGAAAAATTACCTGTTTAAGAATTCGCCATGGGATGAAAGTTCCCGTGTGCCAATGGTGATAATGGCACCTGATGCCCATGTTGGAGCAAAGGTTGAGCAGCCTGTTTCTTTGATAGATATATATCCAACCTTATTAGATTACTGTAATTTATCAGGAAGTAACACAATTAATGAAGAAGGTGGGAAATTAGGAGGCTATAGCATGTTGCCATTGTTAGATAATGATGAGGAAACAATTTGGCGTGGACCGAGGGGAGCATTAACTATTGTTGGAAATATCGGGTCTTCGACTGCTATTGAAGAACAACATTATTCGTACCGTACAAAAGATTGGCGATATATTCGTTATGCAGATGGTACGGAAGAGTTGTACCACCATAAAAATGATCCTCATGAGTGGAAGAACTTAGTTGATGATAATAAGTACAAGATGGTAAAACTTAGCTTGTATAAAGAGGTTTGCGAAATATTAGGTGTAAAACTATAGAAACAGAGATTATGAAAATTATTAATATTGTAGCCATTGTTCTTGCTGTAGTTTGTTCATCAGCCATAGATACTTACGCAAAAGTAAAAAAGCTTAAACCCAATTTAATTGTAATCATGGCCGATGACCTTGGCTATGCTGATGTGGGCTTTAATGGTTGTAAAGATATTCCAACACCTAACATTGACCGAATAGCCAGCGAAGGCGTGAAGTTCACTAATGGTTATACCTCCTATTCGGTATGTAGTCCTAGTCGTGCTGGTTTTTTAACAGGTCGTTACCAGCAGCGTTTTGGTTTTGAACGTAACCCGCAATATCGTCCTGATGATCCTGATATGGGACTGACCACCGATGAAATGATCATAGCGGAATCATTGGCTCAGGTAGGTTATCAATCTACTGTCATTGGAAAATGGCACATGGGAGCTCATAAGGCAACACATCATCCCCTTAACAGAGGTTTTGCCGAATTCTTCGGGCACCTGGGCGGAGGACACCGTTATTTTCCTGAGGAATTAACCATCAAAGATAGTTATGCCATATCAGGTGAACATGATAGCTATCGCACCTGGATAATGCGAAATCATACGCCTGTAAAAACAAGTAAATACCTGACGGATGAGTTTTCTGATGAAGCGGTCAGCTTTATTAAACGTCATGCTAATGAGCCTTTCTTCCTGTTTCTATCTTACAATGCACCCCACGGACCATTACAAGCTACGGATGAATACCTTCAGCGCTTTCCTGATATTAAAGATACCAAGCGTAAAACCTATGCCGCCATGGTAAGTGCTCTGGACGATGGTGTTGGTCGCGTGCTTGAAACATTAGAAGATTTAGCCATTGATGATAATACAATCATCTTTTTCTTATCGGATAATGGAGGCCCGGAGACAAAGAATGCATCTGATAATGGGCCTCTGCGTGAAGGAAAAAGCTCACATTATGAGGGTGGATACCGTGTGCCATTTGCTATGCGCTGGAAAAGTCAGGTTGATGCAACGGTTTATGATTTTCCAATATCATCACTCGATATTTTTGCTACTATCTCGGCATTGGCTAAATCGCCCATTAATAAGGATAAACCCTTGGATGGCGTTAACCTCATTCCGTATGTTACTGGAAATAGCAATAAAGCACCACATCAAAATATCTATTTAAGAAAGTTTGATCAGCAACGTTATTGTGTACGAGATGGTGATTACAAATTAGTTATGCATAATAATGGGAAAACAAAGGAATTGTATAACCTCAGTGAGGATATTGGAGAGCAAAATAATTTAGCTGACCAAATGCCTGAGAAAGTGAAAGAATTGGAATTAATACTAAATGAGTGGACCTCTGAATTGATAGATCCTACTTTTCTTGGCCTGATACATTCTGAAGCCTGGAAGAAGGAAGGGCGTAAGGCTAAGTGAAATTAAACTAGGAATTGACAAATTCTCCTGAAGAATCAATAAGAAGTTTGGTTAAAACCTGGTTGTCTTTGGATAATAAACGCTCAAACCAATCATCAGTAAACCAGTACTTTTGAATATTGCTCAAACCGGGCTTTTAACCGTTAAAAAAGTAATTTAATATGAGGCGAGTTGTTTTGTTAATATACATGGCTGTAATGACTAGCGGCGTTATGGCACAGACAGTTGTTTTTTCTGATGATTTTGAATCATATGCTCTTAATGATGAGTTAGCAACACTTGGATATGTCTTTATTAAAAAGGCAGATTATCCAGGAACTATTAGCACCTCTGTTCAGAGCAACAATGGCAATCATTACGCTGCCTGTGTAGCCAGCGAAAACGGTCAGACCCTCATGCAGCTGCGTAAGGAAGTTGATGTTACTGCAGGCAAACAATACAAGCTGAGCATTAAAACAACCAGTCCATTTAAACGTCATTTACGCGTTTATCAATCCGATGGTATCACATTATTAAATCAAGGTGAAGATTTTACGCCATCAGAAGAGCAGAAGACGCGATGGATAGATCATGAGATGACTTTTACAGCAGGAGCCGGTATGAATACGGTGTACGTCGGTGTCTTCCACAATTGGTCGGGCACGCTGTTAGTGGATGAAATAAAAGTGGAGGAAGTCGCATTTACCGAGATAAGCGATTATTACATCAGTAGTTCAGAAGGTGACGATGCCAACGATGGCACCATAGATGCACCTTTCCAATCTTTAGAAAGAATTAGTCAGGCACCACTAAAGCCCGGTAATACCGTTAATTTTAAATGTGGGGATCGTTTCGATGGTCATTTTGTTGTAAATGGTTCAGGTACATTGGAAAATCCCATTACCATAACTTCATACGGAGAAGGTAATAAACCAATTATTACCGGGGAAGTAGGATCTGCAGCCGGTGGCGATTATCAGGAAGCTATTTTAGTGGAGAATCACGATAACCTTATTTTTGATGGTTTGGAGATTAATAATGAACGAACAGTCAACCGAGCAGGCGTGGATGAAACCGATGCCTATGGTATTTATGTCTTAAATACCGGAGCAGAAATCATGCGTAATTTTGTCTTCCGAAATATGACTTTTCAGAATGTATATGCACCAAAGCCCATTTTACAAGGTGAGGGGGAAGATGCTTTTAATGGATTAGAGGTGGCTGCTGTTCGATTCTATACAGCCAAAAACACCGTTGCTGGTCAGGAAAAGAATATCCAGGATGTTCTGATGGAAGACTGTTATTTCACCGACTTACAACGCTTAGGTGTTCATATGAAGCATGCTGGTGGAGCCGACGGAATTGGTGATGAAATAATTAATCGAAATATGAACCTGGTCTTTCGTAATAATGAATTTCATTATACAGGTGGAACATGCATATTACCTACAAAAACATACAATTGCTTAATTGAGGACAACCTGTTTAATCACCCAGGTTCCGATGTTGATCCGCGTATGCCTAACCGTGGCAGCTCGGTTTGGACCTGGCGTTGTTACAATACTGTTATTCAGCGTAACCGTTGCATTAGCACCAGAGGTTACCTTGATTCACATGGTATTCATATCGATCACGAAAACCACAACACCTTTGTACAGTACAACTATATGGAAGATTGTGAAGGTGGTTTTGTTGAGATTCTAGGCGGAAACGTTAATGCTGTCTATCGTTTTAATGTGAGTGTGAACGATGGGTGGCGCGATAACCCCAATTGGAAGAACAGCAATCATACCATTTGGATTAATCAAAATGCACCATCGGGCACACACTATTGCGACTATAGCTACATTTACAATAATACGGTTGTTATCGACCAACCATACGCAACTGCAATTGATGTGAATGCAAAAAACACGCACATCTTTAATAATATATTCTACTCAAGTAATGGTTCGGGCATTGGCACCAAACAGATGGTCATGAATAATAATGGCACAGAGCTGTTTATGGCGAACAATCTGTTCTTTGGAGGTGTGGCGCAAAACTTTATGAGTTTGGATGCTGCCCCAGTTACAGGTGACCCTTTATTCACAACGGAAGAAGACGAAGCTTCTGACAAATACCAGGTAAAATCTAATAGTCCTGCCATTAATGCCGGGGTCGCTAAACTAGGCCCGCCAATTCCCGGAGCTGGTGAAGGTATTTTTAAGGATATACCAGAATATCCTACAGTAGATTTTTATGGTAATCCTATCGATTTTAATAACGAAACACCAAACATAGGAGCCTGTAATGTAAAGGAAACAATATCGGATATTGGCGACTATGCCCATTTACCCAAATTAAATATCTCACCTAACCCATCTACTGGATTGGTGTTCATAAACGGGATTGAAAAGGAAAGTTGTGCAAGGGTATTCGACTTAAGAGGAAGGAAAGTGTTGGAACAAAATGTGATAAAACAAATGAATGTCGGACACATTGATTCTGGCTTGTATGTGCTATTGCTTGACGGTTATCAACCAATGAAATTAATGATTAAATAAATACTACACTACACCAATTTTTATGGGGAGGTCTAATGACTTCCCTTTTTTACACCCAAGGCTTATGAATTTCCAAGTAAATGCATCCTGAGTTAATATGCGTTGGAGCTGGACCTGATAATTATTGCCCATTATCAGATAATATTAGCGCTTTATTGCATTTGTTAATCATGTATTTTTACTTTTCATGTAAAGTGTAAAATTACAAATGGATATGAATTTATTTCAAAGGTGTTTCTCCATAATAATATTAGCCTTGTTAATCGTTACATGTAAACAGGCAGATACGGTATCATTAACAAAGCATCCAAATGTTATCCTAATCATGTGTGACGACCTGAACGACTACCAGGGTGCTTTTGGTGGTCATCCGCAAGCCCACACCCCCAATATTGATAAACTGGCAGCATCGGGTGTACGCTTTATCAATGCTCAAACCAATATTGGCTTGTGTAACCCTTCACGCAATAGCTTATTTACAGGTGTCTATCCACATCAATCACGTAATTTTGGCTTAGATACTAAATCGACCAAACAGCTATTTAAGAATAATAAAACCATCATGGAGCAATTCTCAGAAAAGGGCTATTACGTCATGGGGAGCGGTAAACTATTGCATTCCAATCAAAAACATCTTTGGGATGAGTGGGGTGTTCAAATTAATAATTATGGCCCTTTCGCTTATGATGGCGAGAAACAGGTCGGTCATCCATCGGTTCCGCAACCATTCCGCAGCATTGGTGATATCGATGGTTCTTATGCACCGTTATCTGATATACCCAAGTTTAAAGACGATGAAGTAAAAGGGGAGAACGTAGGATGGACTTATTCCGGTAAAGACGGAAAAGTGTTTAACTACATTGATGAAACAAACCGTGACTTATTGCCTGATGAACTGCATGCACAATGGGCGGCCAAACGAATCAAAGAAATGGATGTGCAAGAAAATGATCAGCCTTTTTTCATGGGAATTGGTTTTGTTCGTCCACACACACCCCTGTATGCACCTAAACGATTCTTTGATATGTTTCCCGTCGATGAACTTGAACTGCCGGTGATAAAAGCGAATGATGTTGATGATACCTATTACAAGGACAACTATCCGGTTGAACGGACCAAGGATGATAAGTGGTATACCAACACTTCAAAAGGGCAGATGTACTCAAAGATGCTTACTCAGTCGTACGGTAATAATGAGGAGGAAGGCTTAAAACACTTTCTGCAGGCTTACCTGGCATGTGTTGCCTTTGTTGATGAGCAGGTAGGCGTTGTTCTGGATGCTTTGAACGATAGTCAGTTTGCTAAAAATACGATTGTAGTTTTAACCAGTGATCATGGCTGGCAGATGGGGCAAAAGCAATACTTGTTTAAGAACTCACCATGGGAAAACAGCACCCGTATTCCTCTGGTTGTGAATATGCCAGGAGTTAAACCAGGAACCTTAGTGGAACAACCTGTTTCATTGGTCGATATTTACCCGAGCTTGATTGATATTTGTAATCTGGGCAATCACAATAGAAAGAATGAAGAGGGTCTGCCATTGGGTGGATATAGTTTTAAGGCTTTGTTAAAAGATCCAACTTTTGATGATTGGAATGGACCGAAAGGTGCACTCACGGCCATTGCTACCGATGTTGTTGATTACAACATAGAGGCACAAACATTTACTTATCGTACCCAAGAGTTTCGGTATATTACTTATCCTGATGGTTCAGAGGAATTGTATGATTTAAATAATGATCCGTTTGAATGGCATAATCTGGCAAACGATCCAGCATATGCACCATCATTGAGCGAACTAAAAAAGCAAGTGAATGAGATTATCAATGGCCGATAGATAAATCAACCATCATGTACGAGTGTATTGTTCTTTGGGAAACACGAAGATGAAGCACATGGAATGACCAACTAACAAAAAAAGTATTGGATAAAAAACTACCATCCTTTATTTCTAAATCAAAACCTATTAGGTAGCTAATGATAAAAGTAATATACCGTCATTGCTTGTTGATGAGCAAATTATTGACTATTTCCTGTAGACTTTTAACTCTCTCTATGTGTCGTGTAATCAGCACTCTGGACTTTATGAGTGCATGAGAATGCATTCATTGGTAAAAATAAAAAAACACAGAATTAAGCAAAAATGTGCTATTATTTGGATAAAATAGGCACCTCTTTTTTCTATAAAAACTACATCTTGCCATTGCATATTTACGCGTGCATAAAGCATTTAATACTCATTGAAAAATCAATCATATAGATGAAGAAGTTAATCATTGCGCACTTATTATTACTTGTCAGTTTAAGTGCATTTTCTGCAAAGAAAGCAGATTGGGACAATGTAAAAGTATTACAGATTAACCGAGAAAAACCGCATGCAACCATGATGGTTTATCAATCGGAACAAGCTGCATTGAGTTTTGATAAAAAGCAATCGGCCTATCACCAGTGTTTAAATGGTCTATGGAAGTTTAAGTGGTCGGAGAACCCATCATCGCGCCCGGTTGATTTTTACAAAAGCACATTTAATGATGCAGAGTGGGGAACCATTTCTGTGCCGTCAAACTGGGAACTGGAAGGCCACGGTGTACCAATTTATACCAACATTGAATATCCTTTTGATAAAGAAAACCTGGAAGCTCCTAAAGAATGGAATCCGGTGGGTTCATATCGTCGTAACTTCACATTACCAGCTAATTGGGATGGACGTCAGGTTTACATCAACTTCGATGGTGTACAATCGGCCTTTTACGTTTGGGTCAATGGCAAAAAGGTTGGTTACAGTCAGGGCAGTCGTACGCCAGGCGAGTTTAATATCACGCAATACTTAAAGGTAGGTGATAATCAATTGGCTGTTGAAGTGTATCGCTGGAGCGATGGTTCTTATTTAGAAGATCAGGATTTTTGGCGCTTAAGTGGTATTTTCCGCGATGTGTATTTGTGGTCAACACCATCATCACACATCCGCGATTTTAATGTAACAGCTACTCTGGATGAATCAAATACGAATGGTATTTTGAAATTAGAGGGTGAAGTAGTTTCAACCGTAGCAAATGCTGTAGTTGTTGAATATCAATTATTAGACTCAGAAGGTCAGGAGCTACTAAAACATTCTATTGATGTAGTTGCAGATAAAGGAATAACCACTTTTAAGGCCGACGAGCACACGCTAAAGAATATTACTAGCTGGAACGCTGAGTCGCCAACTTTATACATGCTTTTAATGTCATTGAAAGATAAAAGAGGGAATGTGTTGGAAGTCATTCCACAGAAAGTTGGTTTTCGTCGCATTGAAATTAAAGATGGCAAGTTATTGGTCAACGGTGTTCAGGTATTATTTAAGGGTGTAAACCGTCACGAGCATTCACCTGAAACGGGGCATTATGTTACTACCGAAGATATGATGCGCGACATTGTGTTGATGAAGCAAAATAATATCAATGCCGTTCGTACAAGTCATTATCCAAATGCGCCGGAGTGGTATGACTTATGTGATGAGCATGGCCTTTATCTTATTGATGAAGGAAATATTGAAACCCATGGTTTTAACAACAATAAGAACAACCGTTTGTCGAATGCTCCAGAATGGAGAGAAGCACATCTCGACCGTGTGAAGCGAATGGTATATCGGGATCGTAATCACCCATCTGTAATTATCTGGTCGTTTGGTAACGAAAGTGGCGACGGTCCAAATGTAGAGCATGTTTACAAGTGGGTGCAAAAGGCCGACCCTACTCGTCCTTTCCATTACGAGGGAACATCAGCTCATGGTTACAATACAGCTGATATCTTCTCATTAATGTACGGAACACCGGAGCGTTGTGCCCAGATAATAAAGAAACATGCCGATATGCCATTTATCCTATGCGAGTACACACACGCGATGGGAAATAGTAACGGTAACTTAAAAGAATACTGGGATCAGATTTATGCCGATAACAATTTCCAGGGCGCCTTTGTGTGGGACTGGATGGATCAGGGCTTGAAGCAGCCTGTGCCGGCTAACTACAGAGCCACTGCTCAAGATGACCATTTCTATGCTTATGGTGGATGGTGGGAAACAGCACGTGGTATCTATCACGATGAAACCTTCTGTATGAATGGTTTATTAGCAGCCAATTGGACGCCGCATCCGGGTTTAAATGCCATTAAGTATCATTACCGCAACATCCATGTTGAAGTAATTGATAAAAAGAATAACACTTTTAAAATCACTAACTGGTTCGACTTTTCAAACACCAAGGACCTGGTGACCGGAGCCTGGGAGTTACTTGAGAATGGTGTTGTGATTAAATCTGGTCTGATTCAGGAGCTAGATATTGAAGCTCGGAGCAGTAAAGAATTTACTTTGGAGTTGGTTAATTTCAACGCGAAGCAAAATGCGGAGTACCATGTGAGTTTTAAGTTTGAGGCAAAACATGCTTCACCTTATGCTGCCGCCGGTCATTTATTAGCCTGGGACCAGTTTGAATTGGAACAGAGTCAATTGGCAAACCTATCAGAGCTGAAAACAACTTCAAAACCTCAAATGCGCGTGAATGGTCGTAAGGTTTATGTGTGGGGCGATGAGTTTTCAATTGTATTTGATAAATTAACAGGGCGTCTTGAGAAATACTACATAGGTGAAGAGCAGATTATTAGGCAAGGTGCACATCCTGATTTCTGGAGAGCTTTAACCGATAATGACCGTGGCGGTATTAAAGGCGCATCTGCCAAAGTGCCTAAGTTATATACGTGGGAGAAAGCCAATGCATGGTTAATTAATGAGTTTACCGAGCAAGAAGTAGGCAATACCATTGTTATTACGGCCAAAGGTAACTTACCGGTGATTGATGCTGAATATTCTCAAACATATACAGTGTATGGCAATGGTGAAGTGGATGTAGCTTGCAGTTACACAACTGGCGAAACCAAGTTGCCGATGATGATTCGCCAGGGAACAGAGTTGGTATTGGCAGCTGGTTACGATAATGTTGAGTGGTTTGGAACGGAAGGACCAACATACAACGACCGCAACAATGAATTAGTAGGTGTTTATCAATCAACGGTAGATAAACTTTGGGTGGAGTACTCAAGTCCCCAGGAAAATGGCTATCGCTCTGATACTCGTTGGGTAACAATGACGAATGCATATGGTAAAGGACTTAAAATTACAGGTGATGAGGTCATTGGTTTTGGTGCCACTCATTATCCTAAAGCCGAAATGCACCGTGCCGAATACTCGTTTGAGCTAACAAAGCATGCTGAAGTATTCCTGAATATTGACCATAAACAAATGGGTATTGGTGGCACAACAAGCTGGATGGATAATGCTTTTCCACGTAAAGAATACCGCTTAAAAAGTGAAGATTATAGTTTTATCTACCGTCTTTCACCAATTAAGTAATCATATTTAATAAAGATAGTTAGAGTGCTTTTTTTCATAAATTTTAGATTTGTATTAAGTATAAATAACCATTATAAGGAGTGGTTATTTATACTTTTACATTTAACCCAAAACACCACCAGATGCTAATAAAAAGTTCTTTGCCTTTAATGCTCATAATGCTTTTTGGGATGTTTACATCATGCCAGACTAAGCTATTAGAACAACCAAACATCCTTTGGATAACCATTGAAGATACTTCGCCACATTTTATCGGCTGTTATGGTAATGAAGATGCCCGAACACCAGTTATTGATCATCTGGCCATGGATGGTGTTCGTTTTACCAATGCCTTTTCAACCGGAACCGTTTGTTCGCCAAGCCGCACGGCCATCATTACAGGCGTGAAAACTTACAAAACAGGAACTGGAAATCATCGCAGTGCTATTGCGGTACCAAATTATATGAAAGGTTTTCCATACTACCTTCAACAACTAGGGTATTATACTTCCAACAATAAAAAGACAGATTATAATGTAGGCGACGAAAAAGCCTATACCGTTGAAGCCTGGCACGAGAGTGCTGATACAGCAGGTTGGTGGAACAGGGCAGAGGGGCAACCATTCTTTGCAGTCTTCAATTTTATGGATTCACACCAATCGCGCACAATGACACACACCTATGGTTGGTATAAGAAGCAGGTACTAAATGAGTTGGCTGCTGAAGAACGTATAGGTGAGAATGACTTTGATATGCCTCCATTTTATAACGATACGCCTGCTATGCGTAAGCAGTTTGCCCGGGTTTATAACTCCCTCAAGCTGACTGATAATAAAATTGGCGCCTTATTGCAACGATTGGAAGCTGATGGATTAAAGGAAAATACCGTTATCATTTTCTATGCCGATCATGGTGAAGGTATTCCACGAGGTAAAACCAATGGTATCAACCTGGGCTATCGGGTGCCGTTTATTATGTGGTTTCCTGAAAAATATAAGCATTTATCTCCCTGGGGAACCAATGGTGTGGTTACCGATGAGTTGGTTAGTTTTGAAGATTTAGCGCCAACTGTTATTAGTTTGGCTGGTGGTGAAATTCCTGAGCACATGACAGGTCGTATTATGATGGGCGAAAATCGGTCTAAAAGAGCCGAACATTTGGTGTTGTCGTCCGATAGAGCGGATAATGGCATTGACCTGGTTCGAACAGTAACCAATGGAAAGTACCTTTATTCGCGTAATTTTATGCCTTTTATCCCTGAAGCCAGGTACATACGTTACATGGAGATAAGCGATATCAAGCAGCAGATGCGTCGCGATTATGAACAAAATCTGCTTAATCCTGTACAAAAACGACTGTTTGAAGCACGTCCTGCCGAGTATCTTTACAACATTGAAGATGATGTGTGGGAGTTGAACAATCTGGTTGACGATGAAAAGCACCAGGAGGTACTCAATGAGATGAGACAACTGCTTAAACAGGAAATGCTGGAAGCAAGAGATGTGATGCTGTTGCCCGAATATGAGCTGGAGATGCTTGCTCAAGAACAGACTCCTTACGAATATCGATTAAGTGATAGTTATGCCATCAATGATATTTTGGCGAGTGCCTGGTTATCCGGCGATAGAAGCAAAGAAGCAGCAACAAAGCAAGTGCAGAATTTATCACATCCTGATAAAATTGTTCGTTATTGGGCGGCAGTAGGTTTGCGGTCTCAATCAAAAGAACAATTGCAGCCTTTTGAAAAAGAGATAAAACAAGCGATGTCTGATGAATATGCACCGGTGGCCATTACAGCTGCAGCCATGGCTTATAATCAGTTTAATAGTAGTGAAGCACAATCAGTATTAAAGAGCTATTTGCTTCATGAAAATGATATGCTGGCCTTATTGACGATTCATTACTTAATGTATGTGGATAATAAGCAGCCTTTTGCAGAAACAGTAAGAGCTTCGCGTGAGATGAAAGGCAGAACCTATAATCCTAAGGCAGCCGCTGTTGATTTTTTAGGTAGTTTAGGTTTAGTTCCTAATAATCCATCGTACCGTCAATAAATTAAATTGGTATTTATGAAGCTGGTTCTATTATTAGTAATCATCACATTTGCAACCTCAATTGGCTGTCAGTCAAATGCGGAAACAAAGAAAGGGGAAATCGACAAACCCAATATTCTCTATATTATTCTCGACGATTTAGGATATGGCGATGTGGGCTTTAATGGTCAGGATAAGATACTAACGCCGCGCATCGACCAGCTAGCAAAGGAAGGCATTGTCTTTACCAATCATTATGCCGGTGCCCCTGTTTGTGGGCCTTCACGTGCTGTATTGATGACCGGTAAACACTTGGGCCATTGTACTGTCCGTGGCAATCCACGTTGGTCCTTATCTGGAAATCCCGTTGATATCGATTCTACAGATGTAACCATTGCCGAGGAATTAAGGAGAGCTGGTTACGCAACAGCAATTATCGGCAAATGGGGACTGGCCGAGAACTTAAGTCATGGCAGACCAAACCAGCAAGGATTTGATTATTTCTATGGGTTTAATCGTCATCTGCCTGCACATCATTATTATCCCGAGCAAGTCTATCGTAACGAGGAGTTAATAAGCATTGAGGGCAATGTTACGGTCGAAAAGAAAGGGCAGTACATTACCGATTTGTTTACTCAGGAAGCCAAACAGTATATCCGTCAGGTTGCTAAACAGGAACAACCATTTTATTTGCATCTGGCCTATACAACACCTCACTATGAGTTGACGATTCCAGCAGAACGCAAAGCGTTGTATCAGGATAAAGACTGGCCTATGCGCGAAATGAAAGCAGGTCATTACCTGAATGATAAAAATGGCCATGTTACCTACGCATCCATGGTGAGTGATGTCGATCGTCAGATAGGTGAAGTATTGGATGTATTGGATGAATTAAAGATTGCTGAGAATACATTGGTGGTTTTTACCAGCGATAACGGACACGAATACGACCTTTTAACGGATGAGTTTTTTAATTCAAATGGGGATGGCAGAGGACGAAAGCGCGATTTATACGAAGGAGGCATTAAAGTGCCGTTTGCAGCCCGTTGGCCAAAGCACATTGCGCCAAACACAACATCGAGCCATGTGAGTGCCTTTTGGGATTTTTTGCCAACGGTATGCGAGATTACCGGCCTGGAACCTAGTGATAAGAGTATTGATGGTCTATCGTTTTTGCCTGCTTTAACAGGTAACGCTAAAGAGCAAGAGCAACACAGTTATTTGTATTGGGAGTTTAACGAAAGTAAAGGACAGGTACAGGCGCTTAGAAAAGGTGATTGGAAACTGCTTCGCTTTGTAGCTCAAAACAAGGTGGAATTGTATAAAATCACAACTGATATGTCTGAAATACAAAATGTAGCTGAAAAATACCCGGATAAGTGCCAAGAGTTACTGGCTTTATTAGATAAGGCACGTACCGAACATCCTCAATTTCCATTAACAAAACGTTCCAATCCATACAAAAAGAAGAAATAGATTAAGAAAACAGTGAAACATAAGCTAATATAAATTATAAGTGATGATAAGAACAAAACTAGCAAGCTTGTTCATGGTGCTAACCATATTTTTTACAGCTTGTCAACCAGAAAAAAAAGCAACAAAAAGTAAATCCCCAAAACCAAATATTGTGGTTATTTACCTCGATGACCTGGGTTACGGCGATTTAAGTTCATATGGTGCTACAGAATTGCAAACGCCTAACATTGATGCTTTGGCAAACGGAGGAGTGAAGTTCACCAATGGTTATGCCTCGTCGGCCACATGTACGCCAAGTCGCTACGCTTTGTTAACGGGTGTTTACCCATGGAAAAATAAAAATGCAAAGATACTACCCGGTACAGCTCCTTTAATTATTGATACGGCACAGGTTACTTTGCCTAAAATGCTAAAGACACAAGGTTACCAAACAGCACTGGTTGGAAAGTGGCACTTAGGTTTGGGCACAGGTCATGTTAACTGGAACGAAGCCGTATCACCAGGTCCCAATGAAGTAGGTTTTGATTATGCCTATTACATGGCAGCCACACAGGATCGTGTGCCAACTGTATATCTTGAAAATGGCATGGTTGAAGGACTGGACCCCAATGATCCGATTGAAGTGGATTACAATAACAACTTTGAAGGTCAGCCAACAGGCAAGGACAATCCGGAGCTATGCGACATGATGTGGCACCATGGGCACAATGCAACCATTGTGAATGGCGTACCGCGCATTGGCTATATGAAAGGTGGCGAAGCAGCCAAGTGGAGCGATATTGATATGGCCGACCATTTTCTGGGTAAAGCGCAGGACTATGTGAAGACGCATAAGGACCAACCTTTCTTTCTGTATTACGCTATGCAACAACCACATGTGCCACGCACGCCTCACCCTCGTTTCGAAGGGAAGTCGGGCATGGGACCTCGTGGTGATGTCATCCTGGAGGCTGACTGGTGTATCGGTGAGTTCATGAAAACACTTGAAGAAGAAGGCATCCTTGAAAATACATTAATCGTGTTCTCAAGTGATAACGGCCCAGTATTAAACGATGGATACTATGACGATGCAGTTGAGAAACTAGGTAAGCACACTCCGGCCGGTCCATTACGTGGCGGCAAATACAGCCTGTTTGAAGCTGGTACACGTGTACCATTTATTACATATTGGAAAGGTACCATTCAGCCAGGTGTATCAGACGCCTTAGTTTGCCAGATGGATTTATTGGCCTCATTGGCTAAGTTAACCGGAACTGAGGAAACAAGTACCGATAGTGAAGAGCTAATGGATGTGTTGATGGGCAAAAGTGCTGATGGCCGTGAAGAATTAGTGATTGAAGCCACCACCCGCACCGCATTGCGAAAAGGTGACTGGTTAATGATCCCGCCATACAAAGGAGCTAAAAAGAATAATCATGTGAATATTGAGTTGGGTAACGACGAAGTATTTCAGTTATATAATCTGAATGAGGATATCGGTCAGCAAAATAATGTGGCTGATAGTAACCCGGAAAAATTAGCTGAAATGGTAGATGCCTTTAAAGCTATTCGAGGAGAAAACTACTTTAAGACGCAGAAGTTAGAGTTGAAGTAAGCGACAATTAGTTTATTAAAAAGTTTGTTCAAATCAATTGATCAGACTTTTTTATTTGAAATAGAATGGATATGCCAGTTTAGCACTCATTCGTAATCGTTAATGAGTAGAAAAATAAAAATCTGTTAATATTCGTTCGATATGTGGTCAGTTACGTAATAAGACGAGTGTATCTTCGAACAATTAATTATCGATACAAATGAAGAATTTAGTATTAATATTCACCTTAGTAGTGGCATGTACCTGTCAAGTGTACGCCAAGAGTAATAATAAGCAACGACCAAATCTGGTAATCATCCACACCGATGAGCATAACCTGCGCACACTAGGTTGTTATCGAGAAACGATGAATGATGAGCAGGCGTTGATGTGGGGAAAGAAGACCATTGTTGAAACACCAAATTTGGATAAAATTGCCAGTGAGGGTGTTTTATGCAAAAATTGGTATGCCACCTCACCAGTTTGTACACCTTCTCGTGCCTCAATGATTAGTGGTTTGTATCCCATTGCAACGGGTTCGCACCGTAATGATTTGCCCTTAAAAGATGAGCTGGTTACTTTTGCACATATATTAAAAGACAATGGGTATGCCACATCCTACGTCGGTAAGTGGCATCTCGATGGTGATGATAAACCTGGTTTTGCACCAAAGCGTCAGTTTGGCTTTTCAGATAATCGATACATGTTTAACCGGGGACACTGGAAGGCATTGGCAGAAGATGACAAAGGATTACGCGTAGACCAGGCTATTACAAAAAAGGGAGTGGCTTTCGATGTAGAAAAGGTTACTGAAGAGTCTTTCACAACTGATTTCCTTGTTGAACGCTCCTTGGAAATTATCAAACGAGATATGGATCAACCCTTTGCTTTGATGCTATCCATCCCAGATCCGCATGGACCTAATCAGGTAAGAGCTCCCTATGACACTATGTTTGATCATATGCACTTCGAAGATCCACGAACTATGCATCCTGATCCGGAAATTTCGCCCAAGTGGTTGAATTTACAAGGGAAAAAGAATCGGACATTGTCATTAAAGCAAGACCAAATGGCAGATTACTTCGGCATGGTAAAATGCATTGATGACAATGTAGGACGCATCCTCAATTTTTTGGAAATGGAAGGATTGAGTGAAAATACCATCGTTGTTTTTACATCCGATCATGGCGACCTGATGGGCGAGCACGGTAAGCATAATAAAGGCTTACCATATGAGATGTCGGCTCGTGTACCATTCTTACTTAAATATCCGGACCAGGTGATAGCTGGAAAGCGAATTCAAAAAGCATTCACAATGGCAGATTTTACACCAACAATTCTTGGTTTAATGAATGTGGATCATTCTGCCTATAATTTTCATGGTGAGGATTTATCAACCGATTTTACTAATAAAGACAAGGTTTTGACAGATGACCGTATTGTCTATATCACAAATGCTTTCGGACGTTGGGTGGCAGCGATTGATAATCGCTACAAATTGGTATTGTCACCAAATGATAGTCCCTGGTTATTTGATTTGGAAAAAGATCCGGACGAGGTGGTTAATTATTATGGTCAGCCTGATTACAAGGAGGTTAGTGATCGTATGATGAAGGAATTATACAGACAAATGGAAGCCTTTGGAGAGCCAGCTTTGGAATCCGGCAACTTAATTAAGTAGCGTTATGAATAGATATTACATTTTTGCATTTGTGTTTTGGTGCAGTATTACTGGTGCTGCACAAAGTGTTGAATTAAATAAAAAAGGCGTACAGCAAGCTCCAAACATTCTGTTTATTGCCATTGATGACATGAATGACTGGACAGGGTTTTTAGGTGGTCATCCACAGTCTATCACACCCAATATGGATAAATTGGCTGCCAAAGGAGTTAACTTCACTAATGCCCACTGCTCCGCACCAGGTTGCTCGCCTAGTCGGAATGCCTTGCTTTATGGCATTGAGCCCTTCAATTCTGGTCTTTATCCGTTTTATGAGGATGCAATTCATAAGCAGTTGATGGAACGCTACATCACATTGCCGCGTTTATTAAAAGAGAATGGCTACAATACCTATGGAGCCGGTAAAATACATCATGGACAAAGGGGTGATGAGCGTGAGTGGAACGATTTTTTTGAATTGCAGAACTCCAGAAAAGTGTTTAAGGAAGGTGCCGGCTATCAGGTGGGTAACAGTAAAAAAAATTCATTTCGCCCAACTGTTAATGCTGATGAAGAACATGTGGATCACCAGGTGGCAAGTTATGGTATAGATGTATTAAAAAGAGAACACCATAAACCTTTCTTTCTGGCGGTAGGATTGGTAAAACCACACTTGCCATTTGATTGTCCAGAGCGTTTCTTCAATGCATTGCCTGATGAGATTGAGGCCCCAGCGCTTTGGGCAGACGATTTGAAAGATATACCTGTCGAGGGTAATAGTTTCAGAAGAGCGGGTGATGACACGCGTTTTAAAAAGGATAAAGCCTGGGAAGAGGTTCGACGTGCTTACTTAGCCTGTATTTCCTGGACCGATTACAATGTTGGCCGTGTATTAGATGCTTTGGAGCAAAGTCCTTACGCTGATAATACCATTGTTGTGCTGTGGTCTGACCATGGTTTTCATTTGGGTGAGAAGATGAGCTTTAAAAAGTTTACCCTTTGGGAAGAAGCCACTCGTGTGCCTTTTATTATATACGATGGGCGAAATAAAACACATCAAGGTGGTCAAATCTACAAACCGGCTGTTTCATTAATAAATATTTATCGTACCCTGGCCGACATGGCAGGAATAGAAGCTCCCGCATATGTCGATGGTGAAAGTTTAGTGTCAGTTTTGGAAAATACAGATACTGAATTGACTAAACCGACTATTACATCGTGGGGTAGAGGCAACTATGCTATTAGAACAGGAGAATGGCGTTATATTCGCTACTTTGATGGGACCGAGGAGTTATATCATCACAAGTCAGATGCTAACGAATGGCACAACCTGGCCAACGATATTAAGCATAAGAAGGTAAAAGAAGAATTGGCTGCCAGATTGCCTAAGCGGGATGCTGAAACCATTCAGGAGTATATTTCTCCATGGAGTGTATATGGCGTCGATAAAGAAAAGTGGAAAACGAAGAAGAAATAGCATTAGATAATAAGTACTTAACCGTTATTTTTAATAGTATAAATAGAAAAGGATGATTAAAAAACTAAGCATAGTTCTCATAGCTTTATTAATAAGCTTACCTCTTTGGGCCAATACGTATTATGTTGACGCCAATAATGGAAGTGATTCCAATAATGGATTATCAAAAGATGCAGCCATTAAAAGCCTAAAACGTGCCAGTGCATTGCCTTTAAAAGCGGGTGATAATCTATTGTTGGCTAATGGGCAGGTCTTTTTGGGAAGCCTGGAACTAAAGGATGTTAGCGGTAGCAAAAGTCACCCAATTATCGTGTCCAATTATTCACTCAGTAAAAATGACCTGGACAAATTACCAATTATTGATGCAAAAGGTTATCGTAACGGACTGTTATTGATGAACTGTAGCCATATCCATGTGAGTAATCTGCAGATAACCGCTGATGCAGGTGGAGTACCTGGCGGAACATCTATAAAGGACGATATGCGCTGTGGCGTACTGATTACTTGTGATAATGCCGCAGAATACGAAAATATCAAATTATCACTGTTAAATGTTAAAGATATATTCTACGCCGATAAAAGTGTGGTTCGTAGTAAAAAAGAAACCAATTCGGCCAACGGAACGCAGGCTTATGGCTGGGGCATACGGTTGATTAATCGTACCAAAGGAGCGCTTTTAAAAGATATGATGGTAGAAAATTGTCATGTTGAGAATGTTGGACATACCGGTATTAAAGCCACAGGTGGAAATCACAGCATAAAGGGTTTAAAGTTGTATGATAATACGGTTACACATACCGGAGGACCTGGTATACAGATGAGTGGTATATTAGATGGGCATGTCAAAGGCAATACCATCACCTACTCTGGTAGCACAACCGATACACGCAAATGGGGCAGAGGTAGCGGTTTGTGGACCTGGGGATGTTCACGGGTATTGATTGAGCACAACTCATTTCGATTCGCTAACGGTCCTGCCGATTCTGCAGGTTGTCACATTGATTTTAACTGTGATAATGTTATCGTTCAATATAATGTGAGTGAAGGAAACGCTGGTGGTTTCTGCGAGATTTTGGGAAATAATTATAATTGTGCCTACCGTTATAATATTAGTATTAATGATGGACACCGGGTTAAAAAAGTAAACGGTGCTTTTCAGGAAGGTAAAATATTTTGGCTGAGTGGCTTCAATGGTAAGGGAAAAGAACATAATGGCCCATTTAACTCGTATTTTTATAATAATACCATATACGTGAAAAATGATATTGTGGCAAAAATGGCGGTAACGCGAACAGCGCAAGGCGCTTTATTGGCCAATAATATCTTTTACATCGAAGGGGAGAGTAAACTGGTATTGGGCGATCAGTATAAACCGGCAACCACTGGAGAGTCGCTGGTTAAAAACATCATATTTAAGAACAACCTTTTTTTAAAAGCGGATAACTGGCCTGTAGATGTATTAATTCAGGATGAGGCACCAATAATAGGTAATCCTAAGTTCACCAACGTTAATGGTAATACAGCTGAAGATTTTGTTCCTAAGCATGTGCTTTTAATAAAGGATAAAGGAATTCAGATTGTTAATATACCTGATGATAAAGAGGGTTTATTCGTAGGATTAAAAGTTGAAAAAGATATTCTTGGTAATAAAATTAATGGACTGCCAGATATAGGTGCAATTGAAATAGAATAAAGGTCTACAACTTCAACAATTGAAAAAGTGAATTCTTAAGAAGGTAATAAACAGAAAGTATACCTCTTAATGGTTTCACTTTTTTATTTTGACTATCTGCGGTTTAAGGGATATGAATAATAGTTAATCAAATATATTGTTAGTGCCCATAAACTTGCTTATTACGTGATTTGAAAAATGAAGTGGTTTTTAAGTATACACCTGATAGTAATACAATCCGATCAATTAAATTTAAAAGTGAGTATTCTTCCAGATTTGTCCCTGATAGTTAATGTGGCAATATGTGGTCAGTATTGGATAATTAATGAAGAATTATAGTATTGGCCTCCCCCTATATTTGAAATGTAAATAACTGTTAAAAACTCATGCTAAAACATCAGTTTTCTAGATAGTATATCGACAATTTAATATATAAAATTAGCATTGTATCACAGGGTTTGAAATTTTCTAATAGATTGAAAAGCAGTACTTGAAGTTGTTTTTTGACGCAAAACCAACAAATATTAACAAATAATGGACATCTCTTAATTATTGTCAATGTAAATGTGAAAATGTGTTAATGTAATATGTGTTGTAGAGGTAGTTTTGAGTGTAATTTTTCTCAGAAAGGGAGAACAAAATAACGAAGAGAGAGTAAATAGTAATATTAATTCAAAGTGTATGAAAAGATTCTTTAAAACATTCATTTTTGTCTGCACCTTGCTGTCAATAGCCATATCGGCTTCTGCTCAGCAAAATGTAACAGGTGTTGTGACCGATGATAAGGGTGATCCCATAGTCGGGGCCACGGTTGTAATCGAAGGAACAACAACTGGTACCATTACAGACTTTAACGGAGTGTACAACCTGCGGGTTGAAACGGGACAAACATTAAGCATTAGCTTTATTGGATTTACAACCCAGCAGGTTCAGGTTGGGAGTGAAACCACAATTAATGTTCAACTGGTCAGTGAGGATATAGGTTTGGACGAGGTTGTAGTTATTGGTTTTGGAGAGAAAAAGAAAGTAACAGTAACAGGGTCCGTATCAACAATCAACAGTGAGGAGCTACTAAAATCGCCAACAGCTAACGTGACGAATGCGCTGGCTGGTAAAATTTCTGGTATCTCAGCGGTTCAGAATACTGGTCAGCCAGGGGCTGATGAGGCAGCACTGGCTATTCGAGGCAACCGTAATATTCTAACAATTGTGGATGGAGTTGAAAGACCGTTTTCGCAAATTGATCCTGAAGAAATTGAAAGTATATCAGTACTAAAAGATGCATCCGCAACAGCCGTTTATGGTATTCGTGGGGGTAATGGTGTTTTAATAGTGACCACCAAGCGCGGAGAAAAAGGTCGTGCGAAGATTTCTGTTTCTTCATCAATAGGTTTTCAGCAGCCAACCATGTTAGCTGAGAAATCCAATAGCTATACCTATGCCATGGCGCATAACGAACGAGCTGCTAATGATGGAACGCCTGAGGAGAATTTTGTCTTTGGTCCTGAGGCACTTGAGGCTTTTGCAAATGGAGGTAATCTGCTATATCCCGATATGGATTGGAATGAGTACTTATTTAGAGACAAGGCATTTCAGAGCAAAACAAACTTCACCATGAGAGGTGGAACTGACCGGGTTCGGTACTTTGTGGCTTTAGGTTATTTAACACAGGATGGTTTATTGAAAAACCTGGACCCACGATTTGATGAGAACTTTACCTTCGATCGATACAACTATCGCACTAACCTGGACATTGATGTCACAAAATCAACCTTGCTAAAATTGAGTTTGGGTGGTCGTACAGAAGTGCGCAATCAGCCAAGAGCTAAAGATGCAGAAGAGGGTATTTGGAAAGAGGCCAGTTGGGCGCAACCAATGTCGGGTTCAGGAATTGTTGACGGAAAGTGGGTCACCACTTCTGCCGATAATGTATCTATTGAAATGAAAGATCCATTAAATGCCTTTTATGGTCGTGGTAACGAAAATCAAACAAGGGCTGTGCTAAATATGGACCTGGATGTTATTCAAAAGTTAGACTTCGTGACACGTGGCTTGAAATTGCGTGTGAAAGGTTCGTACAATACAACGTATACACATTCAAAAACGCGTAGCTCGTCACCAGACAGATACGAAGCGATTAAAGATCCAATGGATCCTGATAATATTGTGTTCAGAAAGATCAATGATGAAGGTACTCTGGGCTATAACGAGCCGGATCCAACCAAAGCACGTAACTGGTATGTGGAAGGTGGATTAAACTACAATCGCAAATTTGGTAATCACGATGTTAGCGGTTTATTATTATATAACCAGCGTACGGTTTATTATCCATCTCAATTCACCGATATACCGAATAGAACGTTAGGTTTGGTGGCACGTATGACATATAATTATAAGACCAAGTACCTGGTAGACTTTAACCTTGGTTATAACGGTTCCGAAAACTTTCCTGAAGGCAAACGTTTCGACTACTTCCCTGCAGTATCATTGGGTTACATTATAACGGAAGAAAGCTTTATGGAAAATATAGGTGTGTTTGATTATCTGAAATTACGAGCATCCTATGGTCAGGTGGGTAATGACCAGATTGGTGGTGGTCGCTTCCTGTATCAGCCTGATGCCTGGAATTATGACGCTGCAGGTTATAGCTTTGGCTATGAATCAGATTATATTGATCAGGGTGCTCTTGAGCTTCGTATCGGTAATCCAAATATTACATGGGAAACAATTACACAGAGGAATATTGGTTTTGATGCCAAGTTTTTAGATGCACGCTTAAGTACCAGTGTTGATTTATTCCATGAGAAAAGAGAAGACATGTTGGTAACACGTCAGACAGTACCCAACTATGTAGCTGCCGTATTACCTGCAGTAAACCTCAAAGAGCGTGAAAATAAAGGATATGAAGTTGAATTAGGTTGGGATGACAATGCCGGCGGTTTTAGATATTACATCAATGCCAACCTTTCATTCGCACGTAACAAGATTATTTATATGGACGAGGTGCCTCAGCCATATGCATACCTGGAAAGAACAGGTAAGCCTGAGGGACAGCCTTTTGCATACATCAGTGATGGCTTCTTTACTGAGGAGGTGAATACAGATATGGATCCGAATTATCCAAATCAAGGCTATCGTTTTCCAGGTGATGTGAAGTATAAGGATTTAAATGGCGATGGAAAGATCGATGATTTAGATCAGAAAGCAATCGGATACTCGCCTAATGTGCCAGAGTATAACTTTGGTCTGAATACCGGATTTAACTGGAAGAATTTTGATTTCTCGATGACGTGGTCGGGAGTGGCCAATACCTATCGTTTATTACCAAATGTTTTGCGTCAACCATTTGCAGGACAAAATAGAGCTTTATACGATCACTTGTATGATGGCAGATGGACACAGGAAAAAGCAGATGCTGGTGCTCATATTGAGTATCCTCGTCTATCACTAGCTAGTAAAGACAATAACTACCAGGTATCCGATTTATATTACCAGGATGCTTCTTTTATTCGATTGAAGAGTGTAGAGCTAGGTTATACTATTAAAGCAAACTTTTTTAAACGCGCTGGACTGCGTGATGTTAGAGTATATGCAAATGGTTTTAACCTCCTGACATTTAGTGATTTTGATATCTATGACCCTGAATCAAATCCGGGATCGAATGGTCTGTACCCAATGGTTAAGATGTATAACATGGGTGTTAAGTTTAATTTCTAAAAGAGCAGCGATGATGAAACATATAACATACTTAAAATTCGCTTTTCTGGCGGTTGTAATTGGCATCTTATCAGTATCGTGCGAAGATATTGGGCCGGGTGCGTTAGAGAAGCCTGAAGGACAGGATGTGACCATTGACACCATTTTCTCGTCAACTGAATATGCAGAACGGGTATTATTTAATTCCTACCGTTCATTACGATCAGGAATCTTAAAAAATGGACGAAGTCATGCTATCGGACAAGATCTTCAGGAAGACATTACTGATTTATCGCATACCTTTAAATCATGGGGAACGGCGATGACTACTTATTATGCAGGTGGCTTAAATTCAGCCAACTCGTATGTGTCTTCTAATCACCCGGATGCATGGTTAGCACCTATGTGTATTTTGCCATACGGAGACACACCTAATAAAGGGATTACGACATTTAAAGCAATACGTAATTGTCATATCTTCTTAGACCATGTTCACAAAGTGCCCGATATGTCAGAAGGTTACCGTGAGCAACTAAAGGCGGAAGCAAGAGTGATTATCGCCTATAATATGACGGAGCTATTCCGCAACTATGGTGGAGTTCCAATGATTGGCAAGGTATATTCGCCAGATGACGATTTTACAAATCCGCGCATGACAGTAGAAGCGACTGTAGATTCAATTGTTAGTTTATTGGATAAGGCGATTCCTAATTTACCATGGCAATTCAGTGAGGCAGATATGAGTTCATTGGCTGGTCGTTTCACTCAGGCCGGTGCTATGGCACTTAAAACACGTTTATTATTATTTGCTGCCAGTCCGCTGTTTAATAGCTCAGAGCCATACCTGAAAGGTAATTCCAGCGAAGACGAGTTGTATTGGTGGTATGGTAATTACAGTGATAGCCGCTGGCAACGCGCTGCTGATGCTGCCAAAGCGCTGATCGATAAAATTGAGACAGAAGGCGGATATGCAATGGAAATGCCTGAAACAGAAGATGTGTGGGGCTATCGCGATGCTTATCGCCGAGGGTATTATTTCCAGGGTAATTTCAGCACCAATGCCTCACGACGCAGTACTGAAGTACTCATAAGTATCAGAGATGGCTACGAAAGTGCAAATCGTTGGGGAGGTAGCATGTACGACTCCAGCCTGAATTATGGTGGAGCCACCTGTACCAATGAATATATGCGCATGTTCCCTATGGCAGATGGCACGCCTATTACCGATCCATCATCAGGCTGGGATGAGTCAGTTGATCCATTAGGAAGTGAAGGTAGTGGTGCTGCACGTAAGTTTAATCGCGACCCTCGTTTATACGAAACCATGCAATGCCTGGATGATGACTGGGGAGGTGAAACTGTGCAAAACTGGAAGAATAACCAGGGTGGCTGGGCCAAACATGTGGCCGGACCTCGACGTACCAATGGTTCGGGCAGTACGGTTATTCGTAAATTCATTCCTGGTTGGGCCAATAGTTTTTATCCCATTAATAACCATCATTTTCCTTATATCCGTATCCCGGAAATTTACCTGTCGTACGCCGAAGCCATGGCTGCTTTGGGCAATATGAATGAAGCTTACACATACGTTAACAAGGTTCGTAACCGTGTTGGACTGAAGAATATTGAGGAAGTGAAAGCTTGGTCACCCGAAGAATTGGTGCAGCAAATATTAACAGAGCGAGCTTGTGAATTTGGTTTTGAGCAGGTACGTTGGTTTGATATGACGCGTCACAAGCTGGAGAGTGCCTTTACGCAACCACTGCATAATGTCTGGATTGAAAAAAATGCTGATGGGTCATTCACATATACCTATCCTGAAATTAATGTGAACCGACGTTTATGGTGGACCGCTTTTGATGCTAAATGGTACTTGTTGCCATTCCCGATGAATGAGATTCAGAAAGGTTATGGATTGGTTCAAAACCCAGGTTGGTAACCAAAGGGACGTATGTAAAACAGAAAAAAGTTAGAATATGAATATAAAAAATATAATAAGAGCTCTTTTCGTACCCTGCCTTAGTTTACTGACCATTGGGCAAGTAACAGCTCAGGAGTCCGATTCGACTCTGGTTAATTTAGGATACGGAGTGACGCAGCCGGCAAATGAAACAACATCAGCTACCGGCGTAGCGACAGCCAAAGATTTATCGAAGTATTTTGCCATTAATCCGGCTAATGCCTTGTTCGGTCAGATTCCAGGTTTGACGGTGATGCAAAATGGCGGTGACTGGTGGAATCAAGGTCCCAACTTATTTGTAAGGGGGCAGTCGAACTTAGATAATACATCAGCTGCTTTGATACTGGTTGATGGTTTTGAACGAAATATTGCCACCCTTACGGTTGCTGAAATCGAATCAGTAACCGTGTTGAAAGATGCGGCTGCAACAGCCATTTATGGCCAGCGCGGAGCAAACGGTGTGATACTGGTAACCACAAAAAGAGGTATGGATGAGGGCATGAAAGTGGATTTCTCTTATGAGTACAGCACCAATAAAGCCTTCCGAATGCCGAAGATGCTGGATGCCTATGGTTACGCCAGTGCTATGAATGAAGCGCTTGCTTTGGATGGACAGGACTACCTGTATTCTGCTGAAGAGTTGGATGCCTATAAAAACGGTACTTACCCTGAGTATTTTCCTAATGTCAACTGGATGGATGAAGTATTGCAGAACACCGGTTTTGTGCATGATTTTAATTCAACATTCCAGGGAGGTAAAGGCCGTACACGCTATTTCGTTAGTTTGAATTACATGGATGGTAATGGGCTGTTAAAGCAAGATCGAAATGAAAACAGCTTTTCAACACAATTAAATTATCGTCGTGCTAATTTAAGAACGAACCTGGATATTGAGTTAACCAAAAGTACCTTGATGAAGATTAATCTGGCAGGTCGTATTTCCGGAACTAACCGTCCTGGTAAAGCAACCTCATCCAAGTTATTCGGTCGTTTGTATGATACACCGGCTAATGCATTCCCTATTCAATATGCAAATGGTGTATTTGGAGGTTCGCCAACCTATCCGTATAACCCGGTTGCCGATGTAAATGAAACGGGCTATGCCATTTCTCACGAGCGTACTTTCTATGGTGATATTACATTGGAACAGGATTTAAGTGCATTGACTGAAGGTTTGTCTATTTCAGCATCTGTATCATTTGATAATAATGTATCGTACTGGGATAACAAATCAAAATTCTATGCATACGCTTATAAAACGGCAAAAATTGATGAAGTGAATGGTGAGTTGTATGATTTTACATCAACCCCAGGAGGAGAGGATACCGCATTAGATTTTACTACGAGTGTTGGGGGGCAAGCACGCCATGCCAACGGAATTGTAAAGTTAAACTACGACAAACAATGGGGTAAACATAAAGTCAATACGTTTGGTTTATTTCATGTTGATAGTGAAACAACCTTTGGTCAAAATAACACATTCCACCGCGTAAACTATGCAGCGCAGGTTAATTATGCCTATAACAAAAAGTATCTAGCAGGATTAACAGCATCTTACAGTGGAAACAACATTCTTTCTGAGGAAAATCGGTTCCAATTCTATCCAGCTGTTTCATTAGGTTGGGTAGTATCAGAAGAAAGTTTCTTAAGTAGTGTTGATGCGATTAACTTATTAAAGTTAAGAGCTTCAGCTGGGTTAGTTGGCTTAGAACAGAATGAACAGCATTTGCACCGTCAGAAGTTCAGCGGTGGTGGTAAATACTGGTATGGTGATAATAATAATCAATTAGGAGGATTACAGGAGAGTCGTCGTGCCAACCCTAATGTATTACCAGAAAAAAGCACACAAGTCAACGTAGGTTTGGATGCCCGTTTCTTTGGAGGCTTAAGCCTTAATGCAGATGTATTCTATGAAGAACGAAGTCAGATTCTGATTTCTGAAGCCAATTCAACATCTAATGTCATAGGTGTTGGTGCCACTATGGTTTCAGATGGTATTGTAGAGAACAAAGGCTTTGAAGTAGGTGCTTTATGGCATGATAACATTGGTGATTTCAGTTATACCATTGGCGCACAGTACTCAATGGCACAAAATGAAATCATTGAGCAGAATGAAATATTCCGCGAGTGGGATTACTTACGCAGAACAGGTCACTCTGTAGGTCAGGTATTTGGTTTGCAAGATGCAGGCTTCTTTAATGAAGGAGAAGTAAACGGTGTTGATAATATCTACAATGGTGTTGAATATACCTTTACACAGGTATTAAGACCGGGTGATGTGAAGTATGTCGATCAGAATGGTGACAACAGAATTGACGAGTTTGATGTGGTCGCCATTGGTAAGAACTGGTTACCTGAAGTGAATTATGCCTTAACATTGGGTGCAGAATATAAAGGAGCTGGTTTTAGTGCCATTTTCCAGGGCGCCAGCAATGTTTCTGTTATGCTGAATACACCAAGTATATTCTGGCCATTGTATAATAACAACAACATCTCTGAATTCTCAAATGACCGTTGGACACCGGCAACAGCTTCAACAGCCACATTACCACGTTTAACACCTGAGAAGAATGAGAATAACTACCGTGCCAGTACCGTTTGGCAGCGCGATGCTTCCTATCTTAAGTTGCGTACTTTAGAAGTATACTATCACTTACCACAGACATTAGTCGAAAAAGTGAAGTTGAAAAGAGCGAAAGTATTCTTCAGAGGCATGAACTTATTCTCTGTAGATAATATTGAGATTATGGATCCTGAGGAAATAGGAGCCGTTTACCCAACGCTCACATCGTATAATATTGGTTTAAGCGTAGGATTTTAATTTTAAAAAAGGTAGACATGATTAGAAATATTATATTATCAATTTTTCTGGTAACACTCTTCACCGGGTGTGATGATTTCCTGGACTACACCGAACACTCGTTTTACGATGATCCGGAAACCATCTTTAGTACCTATAACCGCACACGACAGTTTCTGGCAGATATCTACAGCACTTTACCTGATGATTATGCCAGTATTGACGGAACCATGCGCTCTGCGGCTACTGATGAAGCTGAATTTGTAAAACAAAGTAACAATATTCAGAAGTTTACGAATGGTCAATGGTCGGCGTTTAACGCTTTGGACAACAACTGGTCTAAATACTATACCGGTATTCGTTCAGTTAACTTATTTTTGGACCAGATTGATGGACGTACCTTCGACGATTACAAGTACAATGAAGATTATGAAGAAGAACAGGAACGTTATGACAAGTTTCAATACGAAGCGCGTTTCCTGAGAGCTTTCTTCTACTTCGAATTGGCTAAGCGTTATGGTGATATTCCAATGCCGGAAGATGTTGTTAATGATGTGAACGAAATTAATAACATTGAGCGCTCCAACTTTGATGATGTGATCGACTACATTGTTTCGGAATGTGATGCTATTAGTGAAGAACTGCCCGTTACCTGGAGCAACCAGGTATTTGTAGAAACTGGTCGTGTTACAAGGGGTGCTGTATATGCCCTTAAAGCAAGGGCTTTATTATATGCGGCGAGTCCTCTGCATAATATCTCTGGTGATGTGACAAAGTGGGAAGCGGCAGCAACAGCTGCCAATGCGTTTTTGATTAACCCCGATTTTGCATATGGCTTTGATGCGCAATATTACAACAGCAGTGATATGGCAAAGGGTTCATTTAATAACCGTACCAGTGCTGAACTGATTTTTGAAAGAAGGGAAGCCAATTCAAATGCTTTTGAGAAAGCTAATTTTCCAATGGGTTTTGAAGGAGCCAACGGAAATGCTACCTGTCCAAGTCAGAATCTGGTGGATGCCTATCAAACTGCAGATGGTTATGATGTTATTTTAGACAATGGCGTTTGGTCGGCATCGGGTAGTTCAGTATTTGATCCGGCTAATCCATATGATAACCGAGATCCACGTTTAAAACAAACGATTATTGTGAATGGTAGTACATGGAAATCAACCACAGTTGAAACATTTACTGATGGAGCCAATGGTTTACCATTAGCCGATGCCACACCAACAGGTTATTACCTGAAAAAATATGTACGTGAGGATATAACGATTGCTGGTAGTAATACAAATACCAAAGAACATGCATGGGTAATTTTCCGCCTGTCGGAGGTGTATTTGAACCTGGCAGAAGCTTTAAATGAAGCTTATGGCCCAACAGGTGCACCAGCTGGTTTTGCTATGGATGCAACAACGGCTTTAAACATGGTACGTACGCGTGCTGCCGTAGGTTTACCTGCAGTTTCCGGTCTATCACAAGCTGAATTACGTGCAGCTATTATTCGCGAGCGTCAGGTGGAGCTGGCATTCGAAGATCACCGATTCTGGGATGTGCGTCGCTGGCGATTATTTGATAGTAGTAATCCGGACAATGTGACGGAAGATATTTATGGTATTGATATTACCAACAATGGTGGTGCATTGAGCTATAGCAAAAAGTTGGTAGATGATCGCTTGTGGGATGACAAGATGTATCTATACCCGATTCCTTACAATGAAACGACAATTAATACAAACCTTGGACAAAACCCGGGTTGGTAGGTTATGAACTTTTAAAATTTTTGAAAATGAAAAACAAAAATATATTTCTTTTCCTGCTGGCAGTCATTACGGTTTTTGCAGGTTGTGATGAGCAGTATAACATTGGTACATTTGATGTGGATAGCAATCTGATGCCCGGACCACGTACCGATGGTCCTATGGCTCCGGCTGCAGTTGTAGCTTCTTACGATGCTTACTGCGATAAAGTAGAAGTTAACTGGTTGCCTACCGTGAGAACAACAGCTTATGATTTATACAAAAATGGTGAGGTGCTGGCAGCGGGCTTAACCGATACTTTTTATGTGGATACCGATGCCTTATCGGTGGACACTGAATATACAGTATACTCCAAGAATGCCAATGGAGATTCTGAAACGGCCTCTGCAGCTGTAGGTCGCATGGCCATGGTACCACCAACGCCAGTGAACTTTGCAGCAACAGACGGGGAGTATGAAGCAAAGGTTGACTTGTCATGGGATCCGGTGGATTTTGCCCAGTATTACATTCTTAAAAGAGGCGATGTTGTGTTAAGTGATGCTGTAGTTGGCACAGTCTATTCTGATAATGTGGACGCCCCCACCGAACCAACTGAATATACGCTTATTGCTGTTGGAGTTTGTGGAGAATCACCTGCAGTAACAACAACTGGTTACTGCGATCCTTTGATTGCCTTCTTATATCCAATAAATGAGAATTTTGATGGGTATGATTTAGGTTTTAATTTATCATCTCTGGATATTTTCCAACACATTATTCAGTACGATGCGACAGGTGGTCCCGGAGCTTTTACTGCAACGGATGCAACTTCAGTAAGCGGGGAGAAGAGTGGCGTAGTTGCTTATAATAATCCTGGTAATAATGTTTCGCAGGCAGGTTCAATTCAGCTTATCTTTAAAAATTTCACCTTACTGGAAGGGCAACGATATAGAATTAGCTATAAGTTGAAATGCGACATACCTACTTCAATGCATATTGCCGTGGATGGCGATGGAAGTGGTAACCCAAGTAAAGGAGATGGCGTGGATAACTACCTGTTACCTACAGCTGTTAATACTAAGAATGGTAATTTATTTGGTATCCAGATGGCAGCTAAGCCGGAATGGACAGAAGTGTCCTACGAATTTCCGGCAACAGGTGATTTGGCTCAAAATAATCTGGATCCGGATCCAGTAGCGTTAGGCTGGACACCTACCACTATTCAGGCTGGTCAGGAAACTCCGCTTATCTCAATTACTTATTGGGTAGGAAAAGGTAAAGCACCTAATCTTGAAAATCCGCCAATTTACATAGATGATTTGATGATTGAATTGATTAGATAATGAGTGGTTTAATTCTGTATTAATGAGTTAAATGTTTTAAAGATGGTAGTTCGATCCACGGGCTGCCATTTTTCTTCATACTAAAACCCGACAAAATGTTTAAATATACGCTTGTATTGCCCCTGATGGCGATTGTTTTTTTAGGCTGTTGTAATAAAACAAATCAAAAACAGCCCGCTCCGGCATCCATTACCTACTACGTTGATGCAGACAATGGCAGTGACAGCAATTCCGGGCTTAAACCGGAGAAGGCCTTTGCCAGTCTTGCGAAAATAAACAAGCTGACTTTGAAGGCTGGAACCCATGTATTATTTAAGAGTGGAACATCCTATACAGGTCAGCTAAAACCAAAGGGCATTGGTAAGCCCGGACAGCCAATAGTGATAGCCAGGTATGGCGGCGATGAACGACCGGTGATTAATGCTGCCGGAATGCATAAGTCAGCCGTTCATATTTACAATATGGCTTATGTAGAATTGCGTGATCTTGAGATTACCAATAGCGGAGCAGAGCGTGAGAATGGAAGACGAGGAGTAATTGTTGAAGCGGAGAACTGTGGTAAAGTGAAACACATTATCCTGAATAATTTGTTTATCCACGATGTCAATGGCAGCCTGGTTAAGAGTGAAGGTGGTGGGTCGGCAATTCTATGGAAGAACCATGGTGATCAGTATATTACTACATTTGACAGTTTGATTATTGAAAATTGTCATCTTAAAGATTGTGCCCGTAACGGGATTAATGCCCGTGGTTATACGCGGCGAGATAATTGGCATCCATCTACCAATGTAATCATTAGAAATAATCTCCTTGAAGGTATCCCTGGCGATGGCATTGTACCTATAGGAACCGATGGCGCGCTAATTGAATATAATGTAATGCGCGATTGCCCGGATATACTATCACATGCAGAAGCAGCTGCTGGTATTTGGCCCTGGAGTGCTGATAATACTTTAATACAGTTTAATGAAGTATCAGGCCATACTGCCAAATGGGATGGACAAGGTTTTGATTCAGACTGGAATTGCATTAATACGACTATTCAATACAATTACAGTCACGATAATTACGGTGGTTTTCTATTGATTTGTAACAAAGGCAATACGATCAATACCCCATCCAATGTGGGGACGAAGAACACCATTGTACGCTATAATATAAGTGTCAACGATGGCATCCGCCCATATCAGACAGAGCGTCGTGGTTGGTTCTCGCCTTGTATGCACATTTCAGGTCCGGTTGAGGATAACTTTATCCATCACAATCTGTTTGTATTTCCTGTGAAAGAAAGTGCTGATATTGACCGAACATTTATACAAATGGATAATTGGGGCGGTCCCTGGGCCAATAAAACATTAGTTGCCAATAACCATATGAAATTCATTGAGCCGTATCGTATGTTCTATGGCGAAAGTAAACAAACTTATTGTATCGATAATACTTTTGAAACTAGTATGATGGATTTAAACAGCAGTACTGAAATTCCTTTTTGGGCAAAGGATTACATGAACGATTATGATGAAAATTGGAAAGAGAAGATGATTGAAGTTTTTTTTAAGAATGATGAGGAGATGAAGAGCATTCTAAATAGATAATTAATAATATAATCAGATAAAATATGTGTGATTATCAAGCTATTTTATCTGATTAAGGCTAATATCATTAAATGGTTCATTAGCTGAATCAAAGAAATTAGCAAAATGCTGTCGGGTAAACGAGTAGAGATCAAGCAGACTAATCATAGAAGTGGAATGTTTACTGTGCAGGTTGTCACATTTGGTAAACAACAGTCAAAACGAATTATTGTGTTGTAAATCAATAAAAAGGCCATAAGGCTTATCAAGAAAGGTGCACAAATTAACACTAAAACTAACACAAAAACGTCTTTGCCATATATCAGATAGCCATTGATTAATCTGTGGACATATTTAACATGCTTTATAGGTAGTTTTAAAATTGATAAAATGTCAAATTTTTAGAAACGGATATGAAGAAACTATCTTTAATCATATTGAGCCTGCTGCTTATTAGTCTTGTTAGTGCTCAGAATACTAAACCCAATATCGTTATCATTTACGTGGATGATTTAGGGTATGGCGACTTAAGTTGCTATGGGGCTACTGAAGTACAAACCCCAAATGTTGATAAACTGGCCAATGGCGGTGTTAAATTCACCGATGGCCATTGCTCAGCTTCTACCTGCACACCATCTCGTTATTCATTGCTAACCGGACGTTATGCATTCCGTAAGGATGCGGCTGTATTACCCGGTGATGCCCCCTTATTGATTAGTACCGACAGGCCAACTCTGCCAGGTATGTTAAAACAGAACGGTTATCGCACAGCCGTTATTGGTAAATGGCACTTGGGGTTGGGTAATGGAAATGTAGATTGGAATGGCAAGGTGGCTCCGGGCCCGCTTGAAATCGGCTTTGATTACAGTTACCTTATTCCTTCAACCGGCGACCGTGTGCCTTCTGTTATGCTTGAGAATCATCACGTGGTGGGCCTTGATCCGGAAGATCCCATTGAAATCAATTACAAAAAAAAGGTGGGAACGGACCCTACAGGGATAGAAAATCCTGAATTATTGCGCTATCCTTCAGATCAATTTCATGGTAAAACCATTGTGAATGGCGTTAGCCGTATCGGTTATATGTCTGGAGGTAATTCGGCACGCTTTAGAGATGAAACAGTACCCTACCAGATGTTGAATAAAGCACGTTTGTTTATCGACGAAAGCCAGGAGGAGCCATTCTTCCTGTATTTCGCCTTTCATGATATACATGTGCCACGCTTGCCGGATGCCCCGTTTATTGGCGCTACCAACATGGGGGTGCGTGGCGATGCTATTGTACAAATGGATTATATCACCGGTGAGTTGGTGAAACATCTGGAGAAGCGTGGTCTGAGTGAAAATACCATTATCGTATTCTCGAGCGATAACGGACCGGTGCTTGATGATGGCTATTCCGATGAAGCGGTCGATTTGCTGGGGAAACATCAACCGGCAGGTCCATACAGGGGAAATAAATATAGCGCTTTCGAAGCAGGTACCCGTGTGCCAACCATTGTGTATTGGCCGGGCACCATTGAAGCAAAAGAAAGTGATGCTTTAGTTACTCACACGGATTTGTATGCATCCTTCGCTGAATTAATCGGACATGAACTAGCAGCCACAGAAGCTCCCGACAGTTACCCCATGTGGTCAACTTTTGCGGGCCAATCAGATGAAGGACGTGATTTTCTGCTGGAAGAATCGGTAACTCTTTCATTGCGTCACGGGAATTACAAGTATATCCATCCAACCAATAAAAAAGCAGCCTGGATAAAAGAAGAAAAAAACATTGAAGCAGGTACATCCACCGAACCTCAATTATTTGATTTATCAAGCGATGTGGGTGAGAGAGTAAATATTGCCCATAAAAAGAAGAAGCTGGTTAAAATGATGCAGGCCGAAATAGCTCGAATTAAAAACAACGAAGGAACACGTTAAGCGTGTTAAAAACTGTATAAAACATCACATCAATGAAGAATCTGCAATTACTATTGTCAATCTTGATGCTTAGTCTGTTTGCCTCATGTGGTAGTCAGACACAAACTCAACAAGAAAATAAACGACCTAACATACTTTTACTTTTAGCCGATGATATGGGCTATGGCGAATTAGGGTGTTATGGTCAAGAACTTATACAAACACCTGTTTTGGATAGTTTGGCTGAACAAGGCATGCGTTTTACCGATTTTTATGCGGGTAACGCAGTCTGTTCGCCATCCAGAGCCGTATTGATGACGGGTAAGTCCTCATCCTACAATACTATACGTGGTAATAGCGGGTATTATGGTGATGACCAATGGATGCGGGTAGCACTTAAAAACAGCGATGTAACCATGGCCGAGATGCTGCGTGAAGCAGGTTACCAAACCGGATTTGTAGGTAAGTGGCATTTGTGTGCACCTAACGATTTATCCACCTGGGCTTTTAATCGTGGATTTGATTATGCTGTGCAAGAGCAGTGGAGCTCTCGATTTGGGGGAGAAGCTTATGACGAGCAGATGCATTGGATTAATGGGAAGCAAGATTCGATTTATTACCATGTGAACGAATGGGAATGTAAGGATGATTTCAGAACTAATCTGGCTTTTAACTGGCTGGATACTATCAATACTGATCAACCATTTTTCCTGTTTATGTCTTACCGTGCACCGCATGGGCATGAATATACCATTGGTAATAACACCCTTTATCAGGATAAGGACTGGCCGGAAGCAGAGCGTTTACACGCGTCGAAAATAACCTTGCTGGACAAGCAGGTTGGACGTATGCTGACCAAGCTGGAAGAGATGGGTGAGTTGGATAATACCTTGATTATTTTTACTAGTGACAATGGGGCTCATAAAGAAGGTCATGGTCACTGTCCAAACTTCTTTAAGAGCAACGGGAAACTAAAAGGCATAAAACGTGATATGTACGAAGGCGGTATTCGTGTACCAATGATTGCCTATTGGAAAGACCACATAGAAGCAGCCAGCCTGTCACATCATATCGCAAGTGCTCAGGATCTGATGCTAACATTTGCCCAAGTGGCTGGCACTAAAGCACCGGAAGCATCCAATGGTGTTTCCATTCTACCTGCCTTAACTGGCGAGGAGCAAGCGGAGCATGAATTCTTAAACTGGGAATTTCAGTTGGATGGCTGGTTTCGCACGATGCCTAAAGGGGGATTCCGTCAGTCGGCACGTATCGGTAACTGGAAGGGTGTACGCTATGGTATAGATTCAAACACAGAATTGTATAATCTGGATATTGATATTAAGGAGCAAAATAATATTGCAGCTGAACATCCTGAAATTGTTGAATTGATGGAACAGGCTTTTAAAAACCGCAGTGATAATGAAGCTTTTCCTGAGGGCGGAGTTATCCAGGATTACAAGCCATCAGACAGGTATAAACAAGGCCATCAATAGTCTATCAGGAAAATGAAACTTATGAAGCATATTATAATTCATCTAATTTTTCTGGGACTGTTAGCTACCAGTTGTACTGTTCAACAAGGTAGTCGCAGAGTAGAAGTATTAGATAGTAATTGGCAATTTATTAATGAAGATATCAAGAGAGCAGAACAACTCAATTTTAACACAGATAATTGGGAAATAGTAACAGTGCCGCACGATTGGGCCATCAAAGGGCCTTTTGACCATGAGGTAGATAAACAGAGTGGTATCATCAAGCAGAATAATGAAAAGATAGCCACTGAAAAAACCGGTCGAACGGGTGCTTTACCACATGTAGGTGTGGGGTGGTATCGTAAAATTTTTACTGTTCCTGATTTTAAAACAGGAAAGAAAGTACTATTGACATTTGATGGCGCTATGAGTCAGCCTCAGGTTTTTATCAATGGCACCAAGGTAGGTGAGTGGAAGAACGGTTATAACTATTTCTATTTTGACATAAGCCAATATCTTCAAAAAGGTAATAACCTTTTGGCAGTTCGCCTGGAGAATTTGCCTTATTCATCGCGCTGGTATCCCGGTGCGGGCTTATACCGAAAGGTGCAACTAATTGTTAAAGATGAAGTTTCCTTTAAGCACTGGGGACATTTTATAACGACTCCTCATGTGTCTGCAGAAAGCGCTACCATTACTATTAATAGCAAAATCAATGGCCGTGATTGCCATGTTGAGACGATTATCAAAGATGGTGCAGGCAATATTGTTGCACGTCATCAATCAGGTACAAGTGATGGTGGTGAAATAGAACAAACATTAACAGTAGATACCCCGGCTATCTGGGATGTGGACACACCCAATCTGTATTATGCCGAGTTAAGTTTGTATCAAAACAATCAGCTTAAGGACAGGGAAACCGTTCGCTTTGGCATTCGCAAAATAGAATACAATCCCGATAAAGGTGGTTTTTTATTGAATGATAAAGTGACTAAGTTTAAAGGCGTTTGTCTGCATCATGATTTGGGACCGCTTGGCGCAGCTGTTAATAAAGCCGCCTTGAAAAGGCAGTTAACGATATTGAAAGACATGGGCTGTAACGCCATTCGTTCTTCTCATAATATGCCATCGCTGGAGCAGTTGGAGCTATGTGATGAAATGGGCTTTTTGTTTCTGGCCGAGAGTTTTGATGAGTGGAAAAAGCCTAAAATGAAGAACGGCTATAACTTGTTTTTTGATGAGTGGGCTGAAAAAGATGTGGTGAACTTGGTGCACGCAACACGCAATCACCCCTGTATTGTAATGTGGAGTGCAGGTAATGAAGTGCCCGACCAATGGGGCAAAGAAGGTGTGGAGCGAGCAAGATGGTTACAGGATATTTTTCATCGCGAAGATCCGACGCGCCCGGTGACGGTGGGGATGGATCAGGTAGAAGCAACCATGAAAAGTGGCTTTGGAGCTGTGATGGATATACCTGGCTTGAATTACCGCGTTCACCTTTATGATGAAGCTTATGAGAAATTTCCACAAGGCATGCTATTGGGTTCTGAAACAGCTTCGACTGTCAGCTCCAGAGGTTTTTACCGCTTTCCGGTAATGCCAATTAAGGACGATTACAATGCCTCTATAGAACAGAAAGAAGCTATTTATGGAGATACCTATCAATGTTCGTCATACGACCTTGAGTATTGTGGCTGGTCTAATTTACCTGATGATGACTTTGTATTGCAGGATGATAAGCCTTGGGTAATTGGTGAGTTTGTATGGACTGGTTTTGATTACCTGGGTGAACCAACCCCGTTCGATCAGTTCTGGCCATCGCGCAGCTCCTATTTTGGAATTTGCGACTTAGCGGGCTTGCCAAAAGATCGTTACTACCTGTACCGCAGTCGCTGGAATACAAAGGATGAAACCTTGCATATTCTACCACACTGGAACTGGGAAGGGCGCGAAGGGAAAATAACCCCTGTTTTTGTTTACACCGATTACAACAGTGCTGAGTTATTTGTCAATGGCGTCAGTCAGGGTGTTCGCACAAAAACAAAGGATAAGAGTAAGCAGCATCGTTACCGCTTAATGTGGATGGGTGTGAAATACGAACCAGGTACCATTAGAGTAGTGGCCTATGATGATAAGGGCAAAGTTGCAGCTGAAAAAGAAGTGCATACGGCAGGCAAAGCCCATCACATCGAATTAAGTGCAGACAGGAGGAACATTCATGCCGATGGGCAAGACCTTGCCTATGTGACGGTCTCGGTGGTTGATAAAGATGGCAATCTGTGTCCGCATGCCAACAACCAACTGGAATTTGAAGTAACAGGAGCCGGTCAATTTAAAGCCGTTTGTAATGGTGATGCCACCTCATTGGAAATGTTTCATAAGCCAACCATGAAAGCTTTTAATGGTCAGTTGGTAGTGACAGTTCAATCAATGAACGAGACAGGAGATATTCAGCTGAAAGTAAAGAGCGAAGGCCTGAAAACAGCAAGCATTACAATTAAAACGAAATAACAAAGACATTTCTTTGGGAGCCTTGATCTTTTTGCTTCGTTTTTGCATCAAGGCAAAAATGAAGAGCCCAGCCGGCTTGAGGCGAAGGTAAGATTAAAGCCTCCGTGGGTTGAACGGAAAGAAGAGAATAGGTATAAAAAAAGAAAATATATAATTATGGTACTTAATAAGTTGTCTATCATTTTCAGTGTGTTTTTACTGATTTTTCTGTCCTTGAATATAAGGGCTAAAAATAAAACTGATAAACCCAACTTCATCATCATCTTAGCTGATGATTTAGGATACGGAGATGTGGGTTTTACTGGTAGTACCCAAATTAGAACGCCAAATATTGATGCGTTAGCCAACGCCGGCGTAACCTTTACGCAGGGCTACGTATCGGCACCGGTTTGCGGACCATCAAGAGCAGGTTTAATGACAGGTCGTAACCAGGTAAATTTTGGTTTCGATAACAACCCAATCGTTGATTTACCACAGTTTGATGAGAACTTTGTCGGCCTTCCTGTTGATGAAACAACCATAGCTGACCGCCTGGCTGAACTGGGTTATGTCAATGGTTTAATAGGCAAGTGGCACCTTGGCGAAGCAGAGCATTTTCATCCCTTAAAGCGAGGTTTTCACGAGTTTTGGGGTTACCTGGGCGGTGGTCACAATTATGTACCTGTTAACCCCAAAGGTAAACCTTATCCATACAAGATTCTGTGTAACTATAAAGAGCCTCAACCCATCACTTATATTACCGATGATAAAGGTGATGAATGTGTTGATTTTATTAGACGTCATAAAGATGAACCTTTCTTTTTGTATGCATCGTTTAATGCTCCTCATGCACCCATGCAGGCTACTGAAGATGACTTGAAGTTGTACGCCCATGTAAAAGATGAGAAACGCCGTACCTATTGCGCCATGGTACATCGTCTGGATGTGAATGTGGGAAGGATAGTTGAGGAATTGAAAAAGCAAAAGCTATACGACAATTCTGTTATTGTTTTCTTTAGCGATAATGGTGGTCCTTGCCATCATAATGCATCTTTAAATATGCCATTACGTGGTGCAAAAGGTACCCTCTTGGAAGGCGGTATCCGTGTGCCATTTACGATGACTTGGCCTAAGCACTTAAAGGCAGGTACTGAGTTTGATCATCCTATATCAAGTCTTGATTTAACACCCACTTTTGTTGCTTTAGCCGGTGGTAGCATTGATGCCAAAGCCAAACTGGATGGCGTAAATATCTTCCCGTATGTTAATGGAGAAGAGGCGGGACGTCCGCATGACGAAATGCTCTGGCGTTTCACCATCAGTGCCAGTATTCGTGAAGGAAACTGGAAACTGGTACGATTGCCGGATCGTTTACCAATGCTTTATGATCTGTCAAAAGATATTGCTGAGCAAAACAATGTAGCCGATGAAAACCGGGAGTTAGTTGAATTGATGCTAAAAAAGCTGGGTGATTGGGATATTACACGTCCACAGGTATTGTACCAGGAAGGAAACAAATGGAGACGTGAGCAGGTGGATTTGTACGACAGGAAATATCAGTTGGTACAGCCGTAGAATCATAAATAGCGCAACATATGCAAGATTGCCAACTCACTTTGATAAGCATTATCAAAACACAAACAGAGTTGGCAATCTGGCATTGTCTTTTATACAAGCTTTATGATATTGGTGTGACGTAAATGTATGATCTCTGCAATAAAACAATCAAACAATGAAATTATTTAACGCTTTGCTGTTACTCACCTCCATTCTTTGCGTGGTGAATGTATCAGCTCAAACAGAATTATTAAGCAATAAGATAACACCCTTAAAAAAATACGACCAAGACCATCTTTACCGCATCGCCCTACCCATTGGAGGTATTGGTACAGGAACCGTTTCCTTGGGAGGGTCAGGTCAACTGCAAGACTGGGAAGTGATGAACGTACCGGCAAAAGGCTTTAGCACGGTGACCACTGGTAACGATGCACCTTTTTTTGCCATTTATACTAAAAAGAAAGATGAGAAGCCGAATACAAAGGCTCTGTTAGGTCCTATTCATTATGCCGATTATCAGCATTACGAAGGACGCTCGGTTGATCACCATGGTTTTCCCCGTTTCCGTGAAGCTTCATTTGAAACCACTTATCCCTTTGGTATCGTCAATCTGGCGGATAAAACCATGCCGGTGGATGTGAAAATCGTAGGTTATAATCCATTGGTTCCTGCGGACGCTGATGCCTCAGGCATTCCAATGGCAATATTAAAATACGAGGTAACCAATACAACAAATGAAACTATTGAAGTGGCTGTTTCGGGTAATATCCGCAATTTTATTGGTAAAGATGGTAGGAAGCATACTTCTGACTGGAAAGGGGACTATATTCCAATAGGTGCAAAAGACAATAAAAACGAATTTAAAACTACAGAAAAACTTCAGGGTATTTACATGTATTCCGAAGGTGTGGACAAGGATGATGCGGCCTGGGGAACGTTTGCTATCTCAACTCCCAAAGGCCATGGTAATATAACCTACAGAACAAGTTCAGGTCACAACCGTTGGGGAAGCAGCGTGCTTGATTTCTTCGATGATTTTAGTGCAGATGGGCTGTTAAGCGAGAAAGATAAGTCTTATGATGCTGACCCAATGGCTTCTTTAGCGGTATCCAAAACATTAAAAGCAGGAGAAACAAAAACATTCACTTTCTACCTGACATGGAATTTCCCGAATCGTTATGCCTGGTCGTCTGAAAAATTGACGAATTATTATTCCACACAATATGAAGATGCCTGGGATGTGATCGAAAAAGAAGTAGAACGCTTACCGGAGTTAACGGAGCAAACACTTTCGTTTGTAAATGCTCTGCAAGAGAGTGCTTATCCTGAGGTCGTCAAAGAAGCGGCTTTATTCAACCTAAGCACATTACGCTCACAAACGGTATTCCGTACTGCCGATGGATACCTGTTTGGTTGGGAAGGGGTTATGGACCGCTTTGGTTCTTGTTTCGGCTCATGTACACATGTTTGGAATTACGAGCAAGCCACAGCATTCCTGTTTAACGATTTAGCCAAAGGCATGCGAGAGGTGGAGTTTAAGTATGCTATGAACCCTGAGGGGCACATGGGCTTCAGAACAAAGCTTCCTCTGATGGAAGGTGCTTCTGGTATTGATGTGGCAGCGGCTGACGGACAAATGGGCACCATTATGAAGTTTTACCGTGAATGGCAATTGTCAGGTGATGATGAGTTCCTGAATCAGTACTGGGCCAAAGTGAAATCTGCTCTGGCTTTTGCCTGGGTGGAGAATGGCTGGGATGGTGATGTGGATGGAGTGATGGAAGGGGTGCAGCACAACACTATGGATGTGGAATATTTTGGACCTAATCCACAGATGCAGATTTGGTATTTGGGTGCTTTAAAGGCAGCCGAACAAATGGCGCTTCATGTCAATGATAAAACGTTTGCCAGGAAATGTAAGAAGCTATACAAGAATGGGTCAGCCTGGACCGATGAGAACTTATTCAATGGTGAGTATTATGTGCATAAAATACAAACACCACATAGTAAAGATGATATAGCCAAAGGGCTGATGTCAAGCATGGGCAGTAAGTCAATTGACAATCCTGAATTTCAACTGGAAACAGGTTGTTTGGTGGATCAACTGGTTGGTCAATATATGGCTCATGTATTGGGTTTAGGCTATCTGGTGAAGGAACAAAATGTAAAAACTACCCTGCAGAGTATTCTTAAATACAACCAGTGTGAAGATATGTACGAGCATTTTAATAACATGCGTTCCTACGCCATGGGTGATGAGAAAGCCTTACTGATGGCTAGCTGGCCAAAGGGTGGCCGTCCGAAAAGCCCATTCCCTTACTGGTCGGAAGTCATGACTGGATTTGAGTACACAGCTGCCATTGGCATGTTGTACGAAGGCATGGAGCAGGAAGGAGTGGAGTGTATAAAAAACATACGTGACCGTTACGACGGACAAAAGCGAAACCCATTTGATGAAGCAGAGTGCGGGCATCATTATGCACGAGCTATGGCTTCGTGGGCAGGTATCATTGCCGAAAGTGGGTTTCAATATTCAGCAATTGATAAATCCATCCAATTTACCGATAAACCAGGCAAATACTTTTGGTCCAATGGCTCAGCCTGGGGTATGTGTGAAATTACACAAGATGGCAAAGGGTTTAAGGTTACGCTTGAAGTGCTTTATGGAGAACTGGCATTAAGCAGTTTCCAACTTCGAGAAAACAAAGTTCACAGATTTAGAAATTCAGAATTTATCACAGCAAACCAAAAACTAAACTTTCAATACTAATCTCTGCGCCTTTGAGTCTCTGTGTTTAGTTAAATTTAAAAGCTTCAAAATGAATAAAACAATAACATTCCTTTTAACCCTGGTATTTACGACATTTATCGGAAAAGCCGATGTAAAGCTAGCCGATGTTTTTACCAGCAACATGGTATTACAGCGTAACTTAAATTTGAAAGTGTGGGGGAGTGCTGATCCGGGAGAAAAAATATCGCTGACTTTTAAGGGACAAAAACTAAAAACCAATGCTGATAGAGACGGAGAGTGGTCTTTGTTACTGAAGCCCATGCAAGCTGGTGGCCCATTTAAGATGACCATAAGTGGAAAAAATGAAGTGGTACTAAAGAACATTCTGATTGGCGATGTCTGGATTTGCTCTGGTCAATCCAATATGCAATGGCCGGTTTCAAAATCCAATAATGCAGAGCAGGAGATCAAAGCGGCCAACTACCCAAATATCCGCTTGTTTGAAGTGCCACGTAGTGTCAGCAATGTTCCTGTTGATTCTATTCCCTTTGCCAAATGGAAGGTTTGTACACCTGAAACAGTAACTAACTTCTCTGCTGTTGGCTATTATTTTGGCCGTGATTTACAGAAGGAAATTGATGTGCCCATTGGGCTGATACATACCGCGTGGGGTGGTACATGCGTTGAAACCTGGACGTCAAAAGCATCCATAACAAAGTTGCCAAAATATGAGGATTTTGGAGAAAGGATTGATAATTACAATGTAAACACGGTAGCTCAAAAATATGAAGATGACCTAAAGGTAGCCTTGGGAGGTTTTCCGGATAAGAAAAGGGGCATGCAGGAACAATGGATGAAGCCCGATACGGACAGAAGCGAATGGTTGAGTATGAATCTACCAACTTTATGGGAAAATGCTGGTTACAATCGCCTGAATGGCCGCGTGTGGTTTAGCTTTGATTTTAGTTTAACAGAACTAGAATTAGACAGCATCGCCCAATTGCACTTAGGGCAAATTCATGATTCGGATATCACATGGGTGAATGGTGTAAAAGTAGGAGGAATGAGTTGGGCCAACGAAGAAGAACGTGTTTATTCTGTTCCAGTTCAACTACTAAAAACAGGTAAAAACAATATTACAGTTCGTGTAGAAGACAAGTATTACAAAGGCGGTTTTGCCAGTAAGGCTGACAAGATGTTCTTCCAACTTGGGGAAAAGAAAATACCTTTAAGTGGAGACTGGCAATTTAAAGTTGATACTGTTATACCTGATTTTAAACCCTTCCCCAATGATGTCCCCAGCTTGTTGTACAATGCCATGATTCATCCCCTCATTCCTTATGGTATCAAAGGTGTGATCTGGTACCAGGGTGAGTCCAATGCAGCACGAGGGAAACAGTATGCTCTTACTTTTCCAAACATGATTAACAACTGGCGGGAGGATTGGCAACAGGGTGATTTCCCCTTATTATTTGTACAATTGGCCAACTATCAACAGGCTGAAAAGATGCCAAAAGAGGACGCCTGGGCCGAACTGCGCGAAAGCCAGACAAAGACGCTTAATATTGAAAATACAGGTATGGCTGTAGCTATTGATATTGGAGAGGCTAACGATATTCACCCCAAAAACAAACAGGATGTTGGGAATCGATTAATGTTATCTGCCTTAAAAGTAGCTTATGGTAAGGATATTGTTCATTCCGGACCTATCTATCAATCAATGCAGATAGAAGGCAATAAAGCCATTATTAGCTTTGATCATATTGGTTCTGGACTGGTGGTAAATAGCAAGCATGGTTATGTAAATGAGTTTAAAATGGCAGGTGAGGATAAACAATTCTATTGGGCTCAAGCAAAAATTGAGGGTGATAAGGTGATTGTCTGGTCAGATAATGTCGATCAACCAGTAGCTGTGCGCTTTGCCTGGTCACGTAATCCGTCTGAATTTAACCTATACAATAAAGAGGGCTTACCGGCTTCTCCTTTCAGAACCGATGATTGGGAGGGAGTGACGGATGGTAAGTCGTTTGATGATTAGTAAAATGAAAAATTTAATGCTAGGATAATGAAAAAATTAATTACTTATTTCTCTGTTTTAATATTGGTATCACTCCTTAGTTGTGATGGCAGAAAGAGCAACAGTTCTCGCAGGGGAACTCAAAAAACGTATAATACAAGCCATGAATCAATAGCGTCTTACGGCGTGCCGACATGGTATAGTGAGGGTAAATTAGGTATATTTATGCATCTGAGTGCTTTCTCTGTAATTCCTTATGGGAATGAGTGGTATGCCTCTAGCATGTACTTTGCAGATGATAACCCAACCATTAAAGGAAAAGAACACCGAAAGAAAGCCAGGGTTTATCATGAAGAAAACTACGGGTCGCTAAAAGAATTTGGCTACAAGGATTTTATACCATTGCTAAAAATGGAGAAGTTTGATGCTGATTATTATGCTGATTTGGTGAAGAGATCTGGTGCCACCTATTTTGCTGCTCCAGCTGTACATCATGATGGTTTTGCCATGTGGGATTCAAAGGTCATTGATTGGAATTCTGTTAAAATGGGGCCAAAGCGTGATGTAGTAGGTGAACTAACTGCAGCCATGCGCAGCAAGGGGATTAAAACAGGTGTGTCAACCCATTACGGTCGCCACTGGAAATACTATACCTTTCGACCTGAGTTTGATACCTGGGATCGCGCCTATGAAGGGCTCTATGGTAAGCGACGAGGAGATCTTGATCCGCCACGGCCCGAAGATGCCTTAAAATGGGAATCTGTAATGAACGAACTGATCGATAATTACCAGCCTGATTATATTTTTGTGGATGGAGGTATATGTGATGCTCATTCTGAATATCAAAAAGAATACTTCCGCGACGCACTGTATCGCACACTTGCTCGCTATTACAATAAAAGTATAGACTGGGATAAGGAAGTAGTATTATCCTGGAAGCGCGATGCCATGTTAAAAGGTGAAGCTGTTTACGATACTGAAAAAAACCTTGAGGAAGGCATTCCAACTCGTCCATGGCAAGCTCACTTTACAGCGAATGGCAGGTGGGCGTATTCTGGCGAAACAGCTGCCTATCCAATTAATGCAGTGCTGCGTTGCTTTATCGATCTGGTAAGCCGTAATGGCAATATGTTGCTCAATATTGCACCAAGACCGGATGGAACATTGGATAAGGCACAGGAAAATTTATTGTTGGAACTAGGTCAATGGATGGAAGTGAATGCAGAGGGCATAAAAGGATCAACACCCTGGGAGATTTATGGTGCCGGCGAGCTTAATTCGCTTCGTGGTGGTTCAAAAATAAACGAATACGATTCCAATGCCATTCGCTATACTCAAAAAGATGGAATACTATATGCCTGGTTTGTGAGTTGGCCTGAAAGCGGAAAGATAATATTACCTCAGGCAAGTAAATTTAATCCTATAGAAATTAAAGCTCTTGGTGGTGTTGATTCTTTGAAATTTGTACACGAAGGAAGTGACATAATTGTTGAATTGCCGGCTCAACAGTTTGGGCAGCATGTATGGGGATTAAAACTATGCAAAACATAACCTGGAAAAGCCGGAAAAGTATCAGTTATCAAGATATGAGTATCAAGACGATTCTCAGCTTGCTTAGAAATATTTGACAAAATAAACATGAATAACAAAAGTAAGATACTAATAACTTACTTAGAGATAATTCAAAATCGAGAAGAATACAGGGAAATCGCTTTTAAAAGCAAAAATACCACCCCACCTGTCGGCACCCCTCCTAAAATTCAGGAGGGGACGGGTTTATGATATGAACCTGCTACATTTGTAAGGACAGTAAGTTAAGATATATGGCTCTAAATTATATATCTTAGAATCATTATGAGT
>NZ_JBNGOZ010000019.1:0-58367 GCF_050589825.1 Carboxylicivirga longa
TCTTTTATTTTGGCGGTATCCATGGCATTTTCTCATTAAGTTACAAAATTAAAACGCTATTGTAAACTACAGCCTTCCTTTATTATAGTCACCATGTTTCCAGCTGGATGTGCCCTGGTCGGATGAAGCAAACACATTGGATAAAAACTGCTGATTATAATAACCCGGCCCATTTTTTAGCTGTGCATAAGCCGCTGTTAAAGCCATTAAGGCCTGGTCTTTATCCTGATAGAAGTAATCGGTTCCAATTTGGGTTTTAGGCTCTTCTTCTAACCAGCTTTCGCAGGAAGAAAAAACAACAATACCCAATAGTAAAAATGTGATATATTTTAAATTATTCATTGCTTACAGTTTTGCTGATTAGAAATCAAGTTTAACACCAAACACATAGTTTCTCGTTCCAGGGAAAGCTCCGAAGTCAATGCCTCTTCGCTGTGGATCTTTATTGAAAGCCTGAACTTCAGGGTCATAACCAGGGTAATTCGTCCAGGTAAACAAATTCTGACCTGAAGCATATAGTCTCAGACTTTTCTTGTTTTTGAATCGGAAGGTATAACCAACATTGATGTTCTTTAATTTGATAAACGACCCGTCATAAATCTGACGGTCAGATACAATTGCTCTTTGTCCACCATCGGTGGCAGCTGCCGGGTTAGCTACTCTTGTTGTTTGACCAACAGCTGGGTTATAAGCCACTTCGTAGGTATAGTCTTCTGTTACCTCATCATAAACGGGCGTTACAGTCAATGGTGCTATCCATGAATCATTATAAGCTTCAGTAGCTACATTGGTACTTTTCTTCAAAGCATTTAAAGGCCATGAATCAACCCATAATATGTCACCACCTTTTTGGCCGGTAAACAATATGCTTAAATCCCAGTTTTTATAGCTTACGGTATTATTTATCGAAGCCGTAAAATCAGGGTTTGGATCACCGATCTGCACATAATCATCGAAATTGATGGTTTGAACATCCAATGGATTTCCTTCTTCATCATAATCTACAGAGTGGTTGATGTATTTAATCTCACCTGCTGCAGCATCATTTATACCACTGGCTGCTGCCTCATCCCAATTGGCATACACACCATCCGTTTCAGCACCCCAGAAAATACCGAGAGGTTTTCCTTCCATAAACATAGATGGATAGGTTTTATCATAACCAACCGCAGGTCCTAACTGACGTTCAAGATTAGAATTTAGCTTCACTAACTTGTTTCGATTCACACTAAATGTTCCCAGAACGTTCCACTGCCAGTCTTTATTTCTAATTATATCACCACCAATTGTTAGTTCAATACCTTTATTCTCAACTTCTCCAAAATTGTCTGTTCTCCAAGGATATCCATTTGAAGCAGGTAGATTTACTAGCTGCAATAAGTCGTGTGTCAGCTTGTAATAAGCATCAAAGGTTAGATTTAGTCGCGAATTAAACATACCAAAGTCAAGCCCAACATTGTACTGATCAGTTGTTTCCCATGTTAAGTCAGGATTGGCCAAATTCTGTTCAAAATAACCTACTACAACCTGACCATTAAAATTGTAACGGATAGGTGACATCACACCCAACGACTGGAAAGCTGCGATAGGGTTACTACCAGTTTTACCATACGACATTCTTAATTTAAGATTAGAAATAGATTCTACATTTTTTAAGAATGGCTCTTCAGATGCTCTCCAAGCTAAGGCTACAGAAGGGAAGAAAGCACTCTTTTTGTTTTCAGCAAACTTGGAAGAGCTATCCATACGTGAATTGACATCCACATAATACTTGCCTTTGTAGCTATAACCAACTCTAAAAAGGCCAGATAACAACCCGACTCTTGTAAATCGTGTTACAGGAACCATGATATCGGTTGCTGATTCAAAAGTATAGTAAGTGGTAATATCACTACCGTATCCATAAGCCTTATTAAAAGTGGATCTAATATTATTAACCTCGTAGGTTCCGACCACAATTGCATCTACTTTATGCTGACCAAACTTTTTCACATAGTGCAAGTTGGCTTCGGCGTATGTTTTAATATTTTGAGTATAGGATTGTGTTGCTTCACCATTATTACGGCGACCTCGGGTTGTAAAAGTAGGATAATAACTATCTCGTAGACTCATTTGATAATTGACTGCCCCCTTAGCAGTAGCACTTAAATGTGGTGTTATTTTTCCAACTAAAGATAATGCCTGATTAAAGGTGATGGCTGTTTTCTCATCTTCCACATATTTAGCTAGCGTATAAGGGTTAGACATGATTTGACCTTCATTTAAGTCAGCATAAACATCATCATCCTGACCTGGCTCTAACAAGTCAAATATTGGCTGAAAACGTAAAGCATTAGATACCACACTTCGGTCCTGATACATTTGACCATTCCCTACTGAAGACGCTCTTCCCTTGCCATAAGAAGCATTTGTTTTGGAGTAAATCTCCACCTTTTTATTAAAGGCTTTGCGCATGCCATTCATATTAAAAGTGGCACGCTTGTAATCTGTATTGATAATCACCCCTTGATTATCAGACAAACCCAAACTAACTGATAGGTTACTATTCTGGTCACCTCCACGATAAGCCACATTGAAAGCCTTTGAGTAAGCTTTACGATACACCTCATCCTGCCAGTTAGTATTAATACCGGTTGTTGTTGGGTAAGGCAAAGTATAACCATCTAACTCCTCAAAGTTTTCCGGTGTTAAGTCCTGTGTGCCATCAAACACCATTCCGTCACGACCAGGATTGGTAATATCAATATACAATTGATTGATCGTACGCTGATTCATATACCCTTCGAATTGAGGTCCATTAAGCACATCAATTTGCTGGTTCAGCTCCGACATGGCAAAATCGGCTGTTACAGAAAATTGGTCTTTTGTACTTTTGCCATCAGCCTGCTTGGTGGTAATCACCACAACACCATTCGCACCACGTGCTCCATAGATAGCTGTTGCAGCAGCATCTTTAAGCACTTCCATCTTCTCAATATCATTCGGGTTAAGGAAACTCAAGGAACTCTGAGACTGGCCAGAATTACTGTTCCCCTGAGCATCCTGAATCGGATCAATTGGTATACCATCAACTACGTATAATGGTTGTGTACCTCCTAACATCGAATTGGTTCCTCGAATGGAGATACTCACACCGCCACCTGGTTCGGAGTTTTCGTTAACTACCACCCCAGCTACCTGTCCTTGTAACATGCGCTCTACTGAATTTGTGCGCACTTTTTCCATCTGATGAGAGGTGACCTGTGCCACAGAACCAGTCAGGTCACTCTTCTTCACATTAAAGTAACCTACACTCACTACTACTTCATCCAATTCCGATATTTCTGGTTCAATATAAATGGTTAAGTTGGTCTCATCACCCACTGCTACTTCTTTTGTTTTCATCCCAATAAAAGAGAAGACCAAAACATCTGCTTTTTTAGCTTTAATATTAAAATCTCCAGAAGTACCACTTATTGTTCCATTGGTAGTGCCTTTTATATACACCGTCACCCCTGGAAGTGGTTGGTTGGATTCTCTGTCTAATACCTTCCCTGAAATGTTTAGTTCTTGAGCAATCAGGCTTATTGGCACCAAGAACAATAATAACATTAATAGTTTTTTCATCAGATTATGTTTTTAGTTACTGTTTTATAAATTTTAAAGCAATCGACTGTAGCCCATCATTAATCATTAGCACATAAGTACCTGTTGGCAATTGACTCATGTCAAGAAGTTCACTGCTATAGTTATTATACGATTTTAGTAATTGTCCCCTAAGTGTGTAGATGCTCAGCCGGGCATTTCTAAGCCCTTTCACCTTTGCATAGTCACTTACCGGGTTAGGAGTCATTTTATAGGATAATCTTTCCGTTTCAAAATTAGTTACGTTTGTTGTTGTATCAAACTGTTCCATCAGGAATTCTGCTGCATGCCCCCAGGTGCCATCCGGTTCAATCAACCATTTCCCATCCATCCATTCATATAAAAATGAAGTTTCATATTCCACACCCTTTTCCCAGGTAAATCCATCGGGTGCACCTTGTTGACCAGAGCAGTATAAGTTCCACAAGTAGAAATATGGTAAATCCATAGCTAATGCCAAACCACACAACTTATCATATTTAGTACGAATTTGTGAGCGACTATGACTCGAATAGGGAGCATTTTCGTTGATGGCAAATTCACCAATCTGAACAGACAGATCGCCATACTCACCTGTTGAAGTGGTGAAGTAATTAATCATCTCCAGCCCTGTCCACATGGCTGATGGAAATGGATAGTCGTTATTTTCCCATCCGCCATCGTAGGCCGACCAGGAGGCCAGGTCAATGCGGCAATGCGGTATCACATCCGCTGCCAGACAAGGGGTGTTATTATCCATCATGGTTAATCTCTGCCCATCTTTTTGCATCCATAACTTATTGAGCTCTATCCCATGCATTACCCTTGCCGTGGCATCCGGAAATTCCTTTCGTGCTCTTTCCGTGCCTCTTTGACGAGCCCTGAACATACGTGCCATACCTGCAATTTGCCATTCTACATCATCTGGTATCAGTGCTGGATCTTTCTCCCATAAAACACCTTGACCACGTAACATCCAGTCACCTTCCCAGTTTTGGTAAACGAAAGTCTTATCCAGATGTCCATAGGTTTCGAGCAGTTTTACCGTTAATTCGTACCACTGCTGCTCTTCATTCACATAAGAAGCATGCTGAAAATCGGGTCCATCTTTATAATCTCCCTTATTTTTTGAAGTCACCCAAAAGGTATGAGTTTTGATATTAGAGCGACTGTATAAATCCTGTATCTCCGGCACATCCAATAATTCCACCACCCTATTTACATTACTCCAGGTATGATTGAACGGATAGGCCGAACTCATCTTTCCGTTAATTGCCGACAAAGTTGTTTTAATGGCTGTTGAACCAAACTCTTGATAGTAGTCCAAGCCTTCGGTCATAAACGGTTTATCGGTAAAGTGATACCACCCAGCTATGTGCGAAGCTCCAAATATATCACGAAGTGCTTCCTTCTCATTATTCACCGATGGCTTGTACTGATTAACCTGATTAACAATCTCTGAAGGCGGTGTTAAGGTTTCGCGATAATGTACACGAACCTCACCATTATTTACCAGGCTAAAATTGGGGTTATCCAATGTGAGATTGGTAAAATTAATACCTTCTCCTAAACGCAATAAACCGCTTTGCGCAATTGAAAGCGTAAAGCCAGCGGCTTCCGACTTCTTATTTAAATTACCATTATTAATCATTAGTGTATAGATACTGCCTCCATCATTAATGGTGATGGACGAGCTCTCTCCATTACTTGGATTTTTAGTAAACAAACTGATATCGTTACAGACTATTAAACCATTTACAATTAAATTGGCTTTAGCTGTTGCTGAGCTCCATTGATAGGTACTGCCTGTTAAACCAAGAGTACCTTTTACATAGATATACGAATAACGTTCGGTGGTTACTATTACCCTGTTATTTGACTTCACAACGAGGTTTTCATCGCATACCAGATTATACAAATCAATCAACACATTTTTTTCGCCACTATCACTAAACATACTTAATGTGCCCGGATGAAAATAACCCTTACCGGTTATGTAAGTTGTGACATCCTGCAGATTCATGAAAATGCGACTATTATATTTGTATAACGAACCATCGCCCGAACTACCGGGCTGCACTCGACCAGATGAGAATGTGCCTTGACACTCAATACTACCGTTAATCACCAGGTCTTTGGCAAAATTATCGGTATCATGCCCCATGCTTAAACTTGCCGACTGATTAACTTTCAGATGTCGGCATAGTACAATGCGTTCTCCCGATACGCTTCCCTGTACATCGATGTATACTGAATGATTATTTTCAATTCGCACATCATCATCAGGTCCCGGAACAAAACCACCTGACCAAAGGCCCGGGTCGGACCAATTGCCACTTTTAACAGAGTATATAGCCCCGGAAAAATCAATCTGCGCACTAATATTCACAGCGTAGAATAAACCTATTATTATGTATAGAATTTTCTTCATAACCTATCTACAGTTTAGAGCTTACCTAATACTTCGATCCCTTTCTTTTTGAAGACCTCATATTCTGGATAAACTTTGTGCTCATTTTTATAGGTTTTCAAGAACTCATTCATCTCTGAATAGAAATTCTGATGCAGATAATAAACCGGCTTCTTTTTACCTTCTTCACTAATCATCGACATCCCCTTGGACACTCCTGCGTTTGTGTATTCATTATTGTACATCTCCCAATGCAATGCAAAAGGCAAATTCAAATCCAGACTCACTCTCATCATTCGTTTAGTCAGAAAGAGCTGTTTAGCATCATCCTGATTGGCATTGGTTTGATAGCCATACTCGCCAATATATACACGACGTTTAAAAGGGACCCCATCTTTCTCAGCTAACTTACTCTCAATGTAGTCCATAGCTTCGCCTACGGCTTTCTTTAACTCTAAGTAGGTTGGCTTCTTCTTGATGATTTCGTAGCTGGAGTAGGACACCAAATCAGGGTTTGTATGTGGTAGCACACTATTGACAATGCATTTTTTACCTTCTAGACCTTTAGTCACAAGGTTAAGTTCAATATAGTGCCAAACCTCAACCTCTTCATGAGGTGTATTCCTTTTAGCATCATCCACTGCAATCTGACGAATATTGAACCAGTCAATCATACCTTGAACCTTCTCATCGGACGGAATATTGTCTCGTTTACCCAAACCGTGTAGCAACCAATCGCCCTCCCAGTTCCCAAACAAAAAGGTTTTGCCGGACCCACTGTAGGTTTTCAATACATACTCTGTCAGTTCATACATCTCCCGATATAGCATCAACTTCTCCTCTGAAGTTAAGCCATCCTGCCATTTGGCTTCTGTAAACGTATGAACCCAGGCGAATATGTATTTAAAATCCATATCCATGACCTTCTGGTAGTCTTCTTTCTTCTTAATTAAATCTAGTGTTGTTTTAATACCTGAAGCCGGTTTCATGCCGTAAGATTTGGCATAATTTTTACCCATTGAAATCTTCAGGATATTGGAGCCCATACCTTGAATATGTTTGGCCTGCTCAACAATAAACGATTCTTTGGTAAACTTATAGTTAGCACCAATGGCTTGAGTTCCGCAAACAAAGTTATAGTCTTCCAGTTCAGGCGCTTTATCAAATATCTCTCCATCTACTGTTTGGGCCTTAAGCTGGCCCAATATAACTATGACAACTAATAAGATGTTTAAAGCTCTCATCGTTCTCTATTTTAATGCATTAAAATTCAAAGCCGCTTCCTTAAATATTGCCAAGGATGGTACATGGTTATGCTCTTTATAATACCTTTTGACAAATCGCTGACTTTCTTTATAGAACTTATTATGAGTGTACCAAATTTGCTGTTTCTTACCCTCGTCATCAATCATCCAGTAGCCCACTTGTTCGCCAGTTTCCTTCTTTATTTCGTTGTTATACATTTCCCAGAACAAAATAAAAGGAGACTCCCACTCCAAGCCTGCTTTAATCACCCATTTAGCACGCTCATCCTGCACATCTTCGCCATGACTCATAAATGGGCTGCCATATTCGCCTATCCAAACTCGCTTACCTTCAGGGAGTCCTTCTTTTGCAGGCAAATACGATTCAATGTAATCCAAAGCTGTTTTAAGCTTCGTGTTCAACTCAGCTTCTGTTTTAGGCGGGTTGGTTACATCGTAAGTTGAATAGGATACATAATCAGGATTGACCTCTTTTAACACAGAGTTGGTAAGCACTTTATCATTCAAATCGATGCCACGTTGAACCAAATTCACCTCCATGTAATGGTATATTTCTACATTTTGGTATTCCGTATCACGCTTGGCATCATCAATGGCTTTTTGACGTATTTTAAACCACTTTTTGATACCTTCCAAGGTAGCTTCATCTGCTGGCTTTGTACGGTCGTAGTCCCAACGCAAGTGCCAGTCACCTTCCCAGTTACCCAGGTAAAATACCTTACCGGAGTTGTTAAACTCCTTCAGCATGTATGTTGTTAAATCGTATAATTCATCATACAATGCCTCAGCATAGCAATCTTCATAGCCACCAATGAACTTAACTTGCGTGGTGTCGTTTTTCTGCCCAACAGGTTCGGGTAAATATTGCGAAAAGCCATACACCCAAATGTGGTAATATTTAAAATCCATGTTCAACACTTCTTTAACCGATGGCTCCAGCTGTGCCAGTTTTGTTAAAGAAGTGATCTCTTTATTCTCGGGTAAACCATAATTCTCAGTACAATAACGAGGATGCATCGAGAACTTAAGCAAGTTGGAGCCCATGTCTTTTATCTGTCGTGCCGTTTCCACCAACATGGATTCTTCGGTGAATTTGTATTTCGACCCAACTGTTTGTGTGCCGATCATATAATTATAATCGTTAATCACTTTTTGAGAAACGTCATCTTTTTTTTGTCCGGCCAATGCCCAGGCACTCACCAGTATGACCAACGCGATGACAAAATAGATAATCTTCATATTACTCGTTTTTCTTTATAGTTATTGACAATTTCATTTTTAGAAGTACATATTCACATTCATCCATTGATTACGCGATGATGTACTTTCACGATTGCAATATGAAAAACAATAAGAAAACAAGGGTTTGAATGCTGTGCAGATAGGTTGAATCTCCAACCGAGCAAGATAAGACACTAATTCACTTGCACTTATCAAATTTAAACATGCTATAAATTATACATGTAACATTAAGTTTGTTATCCACTAATATCCTTTTTACACAAAATATAGACTCATAAAAAATGCGGATAAAACAAAAGTCCTCCGCATTCATATTTTAAACTTCAGTAGTTGACTATCAACCCTGACTTTCCATAAACTCTTTGGGTGTTTTACCATGGAATTTTTTGAAAACCGTGCTAAAATATTTGGGATCATGAAAGCCCGATTCGTAGGCAATATCAGCAATGCGCATATTCTTACCCGATTTAAACAACTCTACGGCATGGTTAAGTTTGATCTTAATCATCAGGTCAGATGGTGTCATACCGGTTAAGCCTTTTAACTTGCGAAAGAGGTTTGAACGACTTAAGCCCAATTGCTCACAAAGCACATCAATGGTAAAATCACGGTCCGTCATATTCTCTTTGATGAGCTGAACCGCATTGGACAAGAACTCTTCATCGGGTGACGCATGCGTTGCTTTCTTTTCTTCACCAGACTGCTCAACCTGCCCGAGGGCCTGCCGTGTACGCAACAGGTTATTAATGGTGGCTTTTAACACTTCAATGCTAAAGGGCTTCTCCACGTAGGCATCGGCACCCACTTCCAATCCCTCCACCTTATCGTCAACACCAATTAAGGCCGTAATCATCACCACAGGGATATGACTTGTTTTAAAATTACTTTTTATCACCTGGCACAATTCTTTGCCATTCATTTGTGGCATCATCACATCGGTAATGATGAGATCAGGATTTTTCTCAACCGCTAACACCAAGCCCTCTTTTCCGTTGGGTGCCTCAATAATCCGATAGTTCTTAGCCAACTCCGATTTGATGGTTGCCCTTAAATCATCGTTATCTTCCACCAGCAATACGAGTTTATTCTCACCAATGATATCAGCTACTTTCTGTCCTTCATCAACATGGCCCTCTTCCAGCATGATTTCATCACTAACAAAATGCTGCGAACCCATGGGCAGTTCAACTGAAAATGTGGACCCTATGTTTTCTTTACTTTCCAGACAAATCGTTCCATGGTGCAACTCAACAATGCGCTTGGCCAGCATTAAACCGATGCCTGTACCGGCTATACCTTTTAAGCGTACGTTTTCACCACGTGAGAACCTGGAAAAAATCTGCTTCTGCTGCTTTTCGGGCACGCCTAATCCATTATCGATAAAATCAATCCTGAGCTTTCCATCTAACAAATGGGTTTTCACCTTAATATGCCCACCTTCTTCACCGTACTTAATGGCATTGGATATTAGATTATTAAACACACGACTAATTTTTACTTTGTCGACCCATAGGTTGACTTCATGAGATGACACCTCGATATCCATTGATTGTTTTTCCAGTAGGGGTTGAAAATCACGACTTATGGAGTAAAGTAGTTTACCCAAGTCAACCTTCTGCACCTTTAGTTTTAACTTCTGACGTTCGGCTTTTTGGAACTCCAGAAGCTGAGAAACATATTCATTAAGACTACCGGCGTTACGCATAATTAACTCAATGGCGTCCTTACTCTTCTCATCTTTCGGCAACTGCTCAACCAGTAGCTGAATTAATGATATGGGCGTACGAATATCATGCGCCACATTCACAAAAAACTGTATTTTCTCATCACTAAAGCGTTGTTTCTGCCTGGCCTGGTTGGTCATAATAACAAGTATTAACAAACCTAATATCACGAAGACATAAACCACAAAAGCCCACCACCTTAACCATAATGGATTTAAAATCTTAATATCCAATCGGTATTGCGAATCGAGGTATTTACCATCGGGAGAAATGGCCTTTACAATCAATTGATAAGTACCAGGCCGAATTTTTCGATAGCTGGCTCTTCGTTTATCCGATGAAACAATCGCTTGCTCATCATAACCTACCAGCTGCCACTCAAAACTGCTTTTACGCGGCCCATGCAATTCCACCACTTCAAAAGTAAATGCCAGTGAATTTTGATTATAGCTTAACTCCAACTCATCGAGATAATTCACATCTTTCAATACTGTTAATGTGTCAGGACTTAAACCGTTAATTAAAAATTCCGACACTCGTAGTTTGCCCCTATTGTTATATTCCCTCACGCTATCGGGGTGAAAAATAACGGCTCCATCAGGACCTCCAAATGCCAGTTCTCCATTCTTCAATTTGGCAGATGCTCCAAAACCAAATTCGTTAGCTACAATACCATCCTTTACATCGTAATGCCTAAAGTGTTTTTTATTCATGTCGAGCTTCCAGAGCCCTGTGCTGGCTGCCAGCCATAGATTATTGGAATTATCATCCAACAAAGAGTATACGATTCCAAGTTGCTTATTGCTTTCTGGATTTAATTGCTCAACGTCATTAGATTGTAAATCATAGACAAATAAACCTTTATCAGTGCCAATCCACAAATTATGTTGGTCATCGTAAAATAATCCATATACATTAGTAAGTACATTATTCGCTATTTCAGTTGAATATGTCAATCTTCGATGACTACCATTACGCTTATTTAACTCAAATACACCATTCATGCCACCAACGTATATGGTCTCATCTTTTCCCTTGACAAAATACTTGGCACTTCCGACCGGATAGGTTTGATGCAGTCTACCACCAACAAAACACATAACCGGGCCATCGGTCCCCCCTATCCAGACCTCATCATCGTCAACAAAAGTGGTAAATACCAATTTATGAGGCGGTTTTTCAATTAATTTCCTAGAATCTGATAAGCCTTTGAGTGGATCAAACTCAATGATTCCTTCACCATATGTTCCCAACAACAGATGCCTATGGTACCCTGAGATAGACAACACCGGAATATCTGATAACTGATTGAATCGATTAAAGGTAGACCATTCACCGCTTGGTGACAAACAACTTAATCCATCTTCTGTACCAAACCAAATATTACCATAATTATCCTCACAGATTGAGCGCACACTGTTGTTGTGCAAACTATTCTTCTCATTTAAAATGTGTGCTATATTCTTAAATGGGTTATTACTATTGTAAAGTATATCAATCCCGGTTTCTCCTGAGGCCAGCCAATAGGTATTAAACTCATCGATGTAAATATCATGAATACTATTTTGCCGAATGCTATTTGTATTATCCGGATCATGCGCAAGTTGCTGTTTGACCTTATGTGATTTATCCATAATAAATAAACCTAACCTGTCTACAGCAACAACTGCCTCTCCTTGTTTATTAAAGGCAATACTTCTAACGGTATTATACCTGTCAGCCGATCTAAATAAATCCGGGTGATGTAACTTGTCCGTCTCATTAATAATGAACAAGCCATCATTTTCAGTACCTACCCAAAGCTGATTGCTCTCATCAATATCAAAGTGAATAATATCCATCTTCTCCAGATAGACTTTACTCTTTGTAAGTTGTCCATTATTAAAATGGAAGATATGAATACCTTTCGATGTGGCTAAATAAATCTTCCCATCTTTTACTTTAAGGTGACGGTTGTACGTTAACTCAGGAAAAATCACTTCGCTAAATTGATTTGAATTGATATCGAACACCAACAAACCATTGAGCATGCCAATAACCATAAGGTTGTCATCTACCAGACAAGCAGAAATAAACTCATGTTCATAGGCTTCTCCAAGGGTTAAAAAATCGTCATATTCATATTGGTACTTATAAATACTACCGCCAGTGCTTATTACAAAAAGCTCACCTTCATGATTGATGAGCTCAATAACCCTGTTACCCCATTTGTTTTTCTTTTGATTAAAGCTATAGTTGCGAACTTCATACCCGGAGTGGCGGTTCAGACCATTTGATGTAGCAATCCACATATAACCCAGTGAATCCACTTCAAAGTCATTGACATAACCATTACTTAAGCCATCCTCAACACCCAAGTGCTTGATTTCATAAGCACCTGCAGTATGGCTCAAAAAAAATACAATTAAAAGTAAATACCACTTCCCAACTGCTGCTTTCATTATTCACCTATTTAGTTATCAATGACAAAAATAAAACATTAATCGTTCGCGTTTGGCTGAAATAATTTTGTATGTCCTTTAGTTGCACCATTTCGATTCTTATGGCGCTTCCACCTCAACTGTTCAGCGCGTTGAATGGCTTTCCGATCCTCTTCCTGCATCCACTGATTCAAGGCATTCAGATTATCACGCACCTTAAAAGCCGATAAGACATAATCATTGGTAGCCTGCATCTGACTTTCCAACTCTTGTCTTAGTTTTTCGGCAATATCCTTGTATGCCGGGTCATCAATCAGGTTATGTAAGGCATCCGGATCCTTCTCATAATCGTAGAGTTCCTCAACACTGCGATACACCCAATGCTCGTAGCGTTCTTTCACCTCTTGATTGGAAGTGGCTTGTGCTTTCATATATTTATGGCTGGCATAAGCATCGGCCGAACACTTAAACGGATATTTACCCGTTGCCCAGGCATTAAATACATAGCCATATTTTTTTGTCAATACGGTTCGTGAAGGCCGTGGTACACCACCTGCATTCTCATCAAATTGGGCAAACACATATTCTGAGCTTTTTAATTCATTGCTTTTCAACGCATCGTAAAACGACAAACCTTCCACTCCTGCAGGCTGTTTAATACCGGCCATATCCAACACAGTAGGCATAAAGTCAATGGCCGAAATCATATTATCCGTATTGACGGCACCTGCCTCAACCTCGCCGGGCCAGGCCACAATCCATTGGGTTCGGATACCATTGGGATAAACTGATGACTTGGCAAACGGTAAGGGCATACCATGGTCCGATACAAAAATCACAATGGTATTCTCATGATAGGGGCTCTTCTTCAGCACCTCAAGAATGGCACCCACGCAATCATCTCCACGTTTCACCGAGTTGTAGTAATTAAGCACCTCTTGTTTTACTTTTGGCGCATCCGGTAAAAAAGCCGGTACATCCACCTCATCGACAGAGAACACTTTTGAAGGTACAAAAGCATCAAATCCTTGCTTTTTCGATTTGACATCGTTGAAAAAAGGCTTGTGCGGGTCGGCCACGTTCACCACACAATAAAAAGCTTGCTTTTCTTGCTCTACTGTGGAAAGAAATTCCTCCAATTGCTGACCATATGAAATGGCGGAGCGTTTCTCGGCGCCTTTAAAATCGATCTTAACATCCCAATACTTTTCAAAATCGGGACTCAAACTACTATCTGCTGCTTTGTTGATGACCCCGGTAATATATCCACTCTCTTTTAATACCTCGGGCAGGGTTTTAAAACCAGCTTCCACATAAAAGAAACCACGCATACCGCTTTGATGTGGGTAACGGCTGGTTTGAAACACACTGCGCGATGGTGAACAATTGGAAGCCTGTACATAGGCCTGTTCAAAACGCATTCCTTCCTCAGCCAGGCGGTCAATATGAGGTGTTATTTCTGGTATCTGGCATCCATAAGCCCCAATGGAGTTCCAGTTCATATCATCGACAGTGATGAATAAGACATTGGGTTTGTTTTTTGATGATGCGAACATCATTAAACCAAATGCGCATAATAAGAGGGTTATAAAATAGATCCGTTGCATATTTCAATTTTTGCCAATAAAATTACTACGTACTTCCAAAAGCTTTGTTTATAAGGTATTCAAAAAGGTGTAAATACTGGTCATTTCCCATGTCAAACACTACTATTAATACAAGTGCTAATTGTAAGCAAACCTAATTGACAGGAATACAAACCTCAATAAGCTTATGCTACTTTATTTTGCATGCATCGATTCACTTTTGAAAAAAATCCATTATGAAGTATGTAACGATTATTTTAACCTGCCTGGGACTATCTTTACTTTTTACACTTAACGCCTGCGATAAGGATTCAAACAAAGCAATTGAAGAAGAAAAAGAGTTACCTGCAGAATCGCCTGACAATAATAACAAAGATAAGGTAGCTGATTATTCAGATATTGAAAGCCTGCCTGCAGATACCGGTGGCGAACAGCTAGCCTACCTCAAAGGCACTACAGCAGCCAGTTATGGCTATTATGCCTATACACCTTCTGCATACCACCAGGGAACAGAAGAATACCCATTGATTATTTCTTTGCATGGTGTCGGAAAGCGAGGTGATGGCACTGATTTAGATGATTTGAAGAAGGTGCTTTGGCTAGGACCAGGTAACCTGATAAAGAAAGGTGAGTGGAATCCTACGTATCCGGCCATTGTGGTAGCTCCCTTAACAGCCACCAACTGGGATGCCAAGAAAGTACATGCCTTTATTCAATACCTGATGGACACATACCGGGTTAATAAGCAACGCATTTATTTAACCGGCAACAGCATGGGTGGATTCGGCACCTGGAACTACATTCAGGAATATGGAGACCAAGCACTTGTAGCCGCCATCATACCTATCTGCGGAAAAGGAAATCCTGATTTAGCTCATCAGTTTACTAACATTCCAGTTTGGGCATTCCATGGGATTGATGATAACACAGTGGATGTGTATGGAAGTATTGACATGGTTAAGGCCATTAAAGCTTTGGAAGTGGATTTGACTTACACACCTAAATTAACGCTTTACCCTGGTGTAGGCCATGATTGCTGGACCATGACTTACGATGGCTCCGGCATGGGACAAGGTAACCCCAATTTTGATGCTTTTGACATGAGCATTTACGATTGGCTGTTCAGGTATAAGAAGGAATAAACGTCTATTAATATTTTAATTATAAATCTATGAACAAAACATTTAAATATGGTTTTGCAGGGCTAATCCTGATTATTCTGGGAGCTGCTTGTAATCCCTCAAAGCGGAAAAAAGCGGAAAAGCACCCCAATGTATTGGTGATTATGTGCGATCAGCTGAATTACGAAGCCTTGAGTTGCTATGGCGGCCCTGTGCCAACGCCCAATATCGATCGCATTGCCAAAGAAGGCGTACGATTTACGAGAGCCTATAGCACAACTCCTTTTTGCTCCCCTTCTCGAGCCTCTATTGTAAGCGGACTTTATCCTCACCAGCATGGTGTAGCCCATAACCTGGGGTTCAAGCAAAAAGAAGGCATCACCATCAAGGATGAGACAACTGGTAAATTATTGAATAAAAAGGGGTATAAAACCCACCAATTTGGAAAGTGGCACATTGAGAGCGATTCCTTAAATTATTTGCCTTACTATACCGACCAGTACGACTATGGCTACCAGTACAAAAAAGAAATGGAAGACAAGGGCATTACCGTTCGTAAAGATGATGGTAAGGATTGGATGAATTTTTACAATCAGTTTTGGCCGGTAGAAGTGAGTCCTTATATGAAGGAGAAGAGAAACTATCTTGAGTCATTGTGGGCGGATCATAGTAATAAAGACTTTCCTATTAAAATGGGTCGATTGAGATTAGAACAAGAGGACTGGATCGACGATAAGTTAGCTAGCCTGACGGTTGATAGAATTCGAAGAGCTACATCCAGTAACGATCCGTTTATGATTACGACCTCTTTCATTTGGCCTCACGACCCTAACTTTGTCCCGGATCCTTACTATGACATGTTTAATCCCGATTCGTTACAGATGCCTGCAAGTCAATTTCCGGATAAGAAGTTTGATAAGTCATGGTCACGAAGAATGGTAAAAGGCTATGGAGACGAAGGCCTTAAAGAGTTTATGCGTATCTATTATGGTGCTGTCAAATACCTCGACGACAGGGTAGGTAAGATATTGGCGGAACTGGAGAAACAAGGTGTGATGGATGAAACCCTTATCATCTTCACCTCCGATCATGGCGATATGATGGGAGGCCACGGCATGGTATGGAAGGTGAATGAATCATTTTACGAAGAACAGGCGGCTGTCCCTTTTATTATCCGTTACCCTAAGCTCCTAAAAGCTGCTGTTTCAGACATACCCGTGAGCCTTGTTGATATGAAACCAACCATTCTATCGGTGACGGAAACAGCATTTGAACAAAAAGTGGCAGGCGTCGATCTTATTCCTTTCCTCACGGGAGAAAAGGCTCGATCATTGGCACCTAAATACTCATTTTGTGAGCGCATTAAACCTAATCCCAATGGTAGTCGCGAAGTGCTGGAAGATGCCAAAGGGTCGTTTATGATTCGTAATGAACAATATAAGTTAATCATCTACCATGATGGGGATCGCTTCTTTTATGATTTAAAAAATGATCCGAATGAAACGGAAAACATGGTTAATGACAGCGCTTACAAGGAACAAGTCCTGGAGTTGGAAAACGCCATGCAAAACTGGTTAGAAGATACTGGGTGGAAAGGTCAGAAAGTGAAGTACATGTACCGAACATAGTTAGATAAACCACTAAATATCAAAGTCAGGCTGCAAACAGTCTGACTTTTTTTATGTCTTTTAAAGAATCTGGCTTATGTTATTTGGTAATTAGAAGATATCCATAACACAAATATTTCTCACAAAGTGCGCAAAGCTATATAGTCGCGAAGAACGAAAAACACACAAAAAAGCATTCTATATTTTGCGACCTTTGCGTAATTCTTAGCGGTCTTAGCGTGAACCTTATTTTTCAGATACCAATACTTATCTGTCCATTCTATGGTTTTAACAGGAAGATAAAATGCGATTAACAGGTCCTCTCAATTGAAAAAAAAGCCTCTATCATCAATAATGACAGAGGCCTAATACAAACTTACAAATCCACTTTTACGCTCAACTCAAGTCGCTTAAATATTATCATTAATGCTTCTTTTTCTTTTTGGGTGCTACCTGGCGCAGCCACCAGTCGCGGTCAGGGTTATAGTTGTATTGCACTTTTAGTCGCTCAATCTCCTGACGCAACTGAGCTTCAATTTCGGCATACTCAGGCATTCCAATCAGGTTATTCATCTCTCCCAGATCGTTTTCCAAGTCATACAGTTCATCAATATCATGGTCTAAGAAACAATCCACTAACTTATACTTATCGGTTCGTACAGCCAACATATCAGGTCCGGCGTATGGATATTCATCATCCACATAATACTGGAATAACATGGACTGGCGCCAGGCATCATCCTTTTGATGTTTCAATAGTTCTACCATTGATTCACCCTGCATATAATCCGGCTGTTCAACACCTGCTAACTCAAGTATGGTAGGTGCCATATCCACATTAAGGCACAGCTCATTAATTTTTAACTCCGGCTGAATCAATTTTGGATAACGAATCAGCATTGGAATTCGCATGGAAGCCTCATAGGCAATACGTTTATCCCAGTAGCCATGCTCTCCCATAAAATAACCATTATCGCTGCTATAGATGATAACCGTATTCTCTAATTCACCTAATTCCTCAAGGGTAGCCAATACTTTACCCAACGATTCATCCACGGCCTTTAAAGTTTTGAGTAAGCGCATAAACTTATCACCTTTCACCGGCCATTTTTTAATCGGCAGTGAATCAACAGGCACATATCCTTTCCACTTGGCATCGGCTGCTTTAATGCGCTGCCACTCCGGTTTACCGGCAAAAGTCTCGTTGAGCATGCCATGTGGCGGCTCAGGCAGTTTCTCATCCGCATACAAATTATCGTGACGGGGTGCCGGCGAATGATCCTCATGCACCGCTTTATGCCACAGGTTCAAACTGAAGGGTTTATTTTTATCACGCTTTTCTTTTAACCAGGTAATGGCTTTGTCAGTCAGGATATCGGTCATGTATCCCTTCTCCTGGTATTCACGACCATTATCATTTACCTGTGGATCAAAATAATCGCCTTGTCCGTTAAAGCTGAACCAATAATCAAAACCCGGACGGATATGTTCAGCTCCTTTTTTATGTGCCATGTGAATTTTACCCACATGAGCCGTTTGGTATCCGGCATCCTGTAGTAATTGCGTGTACGGCTTAAATCGATTCCAATCCGGATCAACATGGCGGTTATTCTGGTTTACCCCATGAATATGGGCATACGTACCTGTTAAAAAACTGGCACGCGAAGGCGAACAAATGGATTGCGTACAAAAATAATTTTCGAACAACACCCCTTCTTTGGCCAAGCGATCCATATTGGGTGTTTGTAAAAACGGATAGCGTTCATTCACACCTAACGCATCATATGGTTGGTCATCTACCAATACAAACAAGAAGTTGGGTTGTATATTTTCCTTCTTTTTTTTTGCCTGGCAAGAAGTAAAAACCATTACTACCAGTGATACCAATATTATATTTCTAATCATTTTATCTTGTGTTTAAAAAAACATAAAGTACATCGTGAAACAGGCAATTACGAGTAGCAGTGACAATACCCTGAAGTTCTTGTACAATACTACATTTTTCAACTCTTCCGACTCTTGTTTCCAAATGTCCAAGGTCCATGTATTTTGCTTCACCTTGTCTTCATCTGGCAAGTGCGTTGCTAAACTCACAATAACATTAACTATTACACTTAATACCAAAATGATTGGCGCTAATAATAAGAAATGAAGTTGTATTTCCATACCCAGCACATATTTGCTAATCATGATAATGGCTGCCAATAACAAACCTGACATCAAACCAAAGAAAGCCCCTTTTTCATTAGAACGCTTCCAGAACAATCCTAAGAAAAAAGTACCGACAATAGGCGGGGCCAAATACGACGTCACCTCCTGGTAATAGGCTACTAAGGAATCAAACTGCTGAATGATGGGTGCCCAGAAAACTGCAAATACCAATACCAAAAATGAGGTAATCCGACCCACCCATACTAACTTCTTTCCATCTGCATTGGGATGAAAGCGTTTATAGAAGTCCATGGTGAACAGTGTCGAAACAGAACTCAGTGTCGCACTTAAGGTGGATGTTAATGCCGAAATCATGGCTGCCAGAATAATGCCAATTAATCCAACCGGCAATAATTTTACAATCATACGTGGATAAACCTGGTCGGTATTAATGCCAAAGCCTGACTTTAAGGCACTACCATCTATCATTTCAAATGGCAGGTTTTCCACTCCAAATAAATTGATACCACGAGCAATTAATCCTGGCAATATGAAAATAAAGAGGGTAAAAAGGTACAGAAATCCAACAAACAAAACGCCTTTTCGGCCATGGTCAATGGTCTTAGCCGATAAAACCCGCTGCACCATCACCTGGTTATTACCCCAAAAATAGAAGCCTAAAATGGGTATACCTATCCACATGCCTAGCCAAGGCACGGTTGGGTCACTCATGGGGCGGGTTAACTTTAACCATACGCCTTCATTGAAAAGGGTATATAATTCTTCCCATCCGCCTATTGAATCGAGTGCGAAGAAATACAGTATAGCCGATCCTACAATTAAAACTGCTGCCTGAATCATATCGGCGTTTATGGCCGATGACAATCCACCAATAATTGTATAACTACCAGCTACAGCTGCCATAATAACAATAATGGTGAACAACTCTAAATCTGGAAAAATCAACTTGATAATTAAGGCTCCTGTATATAGCGTTGCTGCCGCATCCAAAAATACATTTCCAAAAATGGTGATGAATGAAAAGTAATATCTCGACTTCTTATCGAATCGTCTCTCCAGAAATTCCGGCATGGTAAAAATCCCTGATTTTATATAAAAGGGAAGAAAGAACAGCCCAAAGAACACCATTACCAACACGGAGATCCAGTTATAGTTGAATACGGCTATCCCACTAATAAATCCTTCGCCTGAATGTCCCATTAATGTGGAACTTGATACACTGGCTGCAAATAAGGAAAGACCTATCACCGGCCAGGTCATGCTTCGGCCTGCCAGGAAATAAGAGTCCGAGTCTGAACTCTTGCCATTCTTCAAAGCCCACCAAATGATGCCGACTAAAAAGATAACTAGGATGCTAATATCTATTGCACTAATATTCATAATATTGAAACTTTTTATGTGGATAACTCCTACTTCGTATTGTCTTTTATGAATTGTACCAACTCATGAATATTAGCTGTAGCAGCACAACACCACTGATCTGAAGCTCCATAGTAAACATACAAGGTATCATCAACGATCACATTTCCTGTTGGGAAAACGACACCCCATTTATATAAGCCGTTTTTCTCAATATCTGTTTCAGGTTCCAGAATAAAATCCTGAGTACGATACAGTATTTTAGTTGGATCTTCCAAATCTAACAGACAGGCTCCTAAGCGGTAAGTAAAATCCTTATCCACACCATGGTAAAGCATCAACCAGCCTTCATCTGTCCTAAGAGGTGGTGTGTTACCACCTACTTTCGGCTCCCACCACTCTTCACCTTTCAGCAATAATTTGCTTTCCACATTCCACGACATCATATCATCGGATGATTTAATCCAAATAGCAGGGGCATCAGTTCCATATTCTTCACCTACATAATTTTTTGGACGGTGAAGCATGTAAAATTTACCATTTATCTTTTCAGGAAATAAAATAACGTCACGGTCATCAAGGCTTGGCTCTGTTAGTCTACCAACCTTTTTAAAGTTAACCAGGTCTTTTGAGATCGCTAAAGCAGTATTTCCAACATTCTCTCTTAAACACTTAGGGGCAAACTCACTTAACTTAGGCGCTTCTATCTGGTCGTATTCATTCTTCCAATACTGTCCCGGAGGATAGGGGCGAAATGCATAAGTCATATAATACTCGTCGCCAAACTTAACGACCCTTGGATCTTCAACAGAACCTGCATCATAACCATTAGGATCTGGCGTTAAAACAGGTTTATCCTGAACACGCTTGAAGTTAAAACCATCCTTACTTGTTGCTAACCCAATATGTATATGATGTTCCTTATCGTCACCTGCAGCTCTGTACAATAAATAAAATGTTCCATCTTCATACCAGACAGCAGGGTTAGTTGCAACTAAACTTTCCCACTCATTATCCGGATTAGGTGATAAAATTGGATTTCCTTCAAATTTCTTCAGCTTCATCGTTATCTTCTTTAATTGTTATTTTTCCTATAGCTGTTTGGAGACATTATCCCAAACTGATAAGCCAAATATATTGGTCATTAAAGAAGATGTGGTTTTATAACTGGTCAAGGAGTTTCAAATGTTGTTCACCTATCTTTATATAATTACTAATGTGACATATAGATATGTGCATTTTTAATAATTAATCTTTTTCATTGCTATAATTACTTAATCATACTATCAATTTCCTGAATAAACAATCCCTGTATTTCATTCCAGAATTATTAACTTCTTTTTATAATACTAAAAATAGGAGCTGAACTTAAACCAACTCCTATCAATATAATTAAAATCCACTAACATCCTGAAAGATAATATTTTAATCTATGGTGCCGCAGTTTACTTCTTAATAAGCTTAATAACTGAATCGCCTACTTTAACAATGTATACACCAACCTCTAAATTCGCGACTGAAATAGTACCGTTAGCAACTATAGCTTGCTTCACCATGGCCCCATGTACTCTGTATATTTCAAGTACAGCTCCCTCTGCAGCTCCACTAATATTCAAAACATCAGTTGCGGGATTAGGATAAACTGAAACATCTGACTCATCAATAGCATTAAGGCCAGTGGCCTGATCTTTATAAAAATAGACGTTGTCAATATAAAAGGTGCCATAGGAGAAGTTACCTGGTGTTCCTTCTGTATCGAATTTGAACTGATAAATATCGTTAAACAGCATATCAGGCTTGGCATTTGTGAAATAACTTATGGGTATATCCACGCTAGTCCATTGCTCCTGTGTTATTGTGCTAATATGGTATGCTGTCTCACCAGTATTCTGACTAATTGGCGAAGCTCTTAATTCTATTCCATCAGCCGTCCAGTAATCGAAATGCAAGTAATCTGCAGCAGAAACATCCATTGCATCGAAAGTGGTTCCCTGATAGTTCAGTTTCCCAAACTTCAATGTTGATCGACCATTAATATCGATTAAGGAGAACTCCGTACTTTGCCACCAACCCGGATTGTAATCCACATTACCAGGCGCTATATAACTGTCACTAAAAATAGCGGTAACATCAGATTGGGAATGATTAGGAACTGGAGCATTAGTAGCGGGCAAAGGATCCACAGCTACCGCCGTACCAACAGGTCCGGTAATATTATCAAAGTACAGTTCTACACCATTAGTTATTGTTTTTTCTCCGCCAGCACCGTCATACCCTGGGAGAAAAAGAACGTGCAGATATTCATCATTAGCACTAACCACACTGCCGTTCCAGGCCACACTAAAGTCAAGACTAATCGATTCCCATCCACTACCTGCAGTTGTAAAACCAACTTCCACACTTGAACCTCCATTTAAAGACGATTCGAGCTTTATTATACCTCCTGCCACTTCAGTCGTATAAACGTCAAAAGTTACTGTTTTATCTACCCCTGTCAGATCAATGTAATTGCCGATTAACTTTATTTTAACAAGCTGCCATTGTTTAGGGCCATCCTGGTCCCACGCTACGGTAGGGCCACTTTCAATATATTTAAGCACTTGTCCATGAGTGCCACTAGCATCAGGATCACTGACAATTTCAGCTTGTCCGCCATCACCTGTTAATAAGTTAGCGCCATAATCGGATTCGAAATCCAAGGGTAGCGTCTGAGCCATCGTCATACAAACTGTCAGTATGAGCATTGTAAAAATTGTAGAGATTCTTTTCATGATTTTTGTTTTAAGAATTTATTAAACTGATCTACTCCTCGTCAGGAATCTTCTTCTTGAAATCAATTCACCAGGCCACATCACTGTTGCCAACCTACCATTTCAACACTCACATTCTTTCACTTACATGCACACGCAAACTCAAACCCCAAGGGTCAACAAAAAAACAGTGAACCGGAAATAAACATCTGGAGTAAGAGGAAAAGTAACTAGCTGTTAAACCAATTATCTTTACCTCTAACATTATAGCTAATTAGAACCTTCTAAAAGGACATGTCCATCTGCCACTTTGAGTAGCATTAATCATTACAACCTCGCTACCAACCTGCACCTTAAAGTCCCCTTCTTCCAATACCCATTCACCAGCCAGATTAACAAAGGCTAAATCAGACGCCTTCACTTTTATTTGAACTGTCTTGGTTTCATTAGGACTCAGCTCAATTTTATCAAACCCACGCAAACGACGATTATCAGGTGTAATGGAAGCATACAAATCTGATGCAAATAGCAGCACAGATTCTTTTCCTGTTCTCTTTCCGGTATTGGTTACATCAACAGAAAAAGTTAGTGTGTCTGATGGTGTAAACTCAGGCTTATCAACCTTCAAATTACTGTATTCAAATGTTGTATAGCTCAACCCATGACCGAAGCCATATTGTAAATCCTGAACAGCACCGTAATTATAGGCACCTTGCATCTCCGTCCTGTTCTCAGCTGGTTTATAATCATAATTCATCAATGAATTGGGATGCTTGGGGTATGTATAAGGCAGTTTACCCGATGGATTAGTAACGCCAAATAAAATGTCAGCAGTCACATCTCCTCCGAATGTTCCCGGAAGGTAGGTTTGCACTATAGCTCCGGCTAATGGCTCTATATCCGAAATGGTACGCGGGCGTCCTTCATTCAATACCAATATGATTGGTTTACCTGTTTGAGCTAAGGCCTTAACTAAATCTTGTTGATTTTGCGATAAAGACAGATTGTTCAGATCGCCGGGTTTCTCGGTATAGGTGTTTTCTCCTATACAAGCGACGATTACATCAACATTTCTGGCAGCATTTACAGCCTCGGCGATATTAGTCGTTTCTTCTTTCCACCAGGCATCCATTTTGTAAGATACCCCAGGTGCATACACCACATCATTAGCATGTTTCTTAATTGAGGTTAAGAAGGTATTGTGGTTATCAATGAATTGTTCGACCTTTTCGCCTTGCCACGAAAGGGTCCAGCCACCTTGCAAGGTGCGCATTGAGTGCGCATTGGGTCCTGTCACCAATACTCGTAGCTTAGGCGATAGGGGCAAAAGGTTTTCAACATTTTTTAGTAAAGTGATTGACTCTTCTGCAGCTCTTCGTGCCTCATCCTGATGGTCTATGCTGGCAAACTTCTCATAACCAGCGTAATCAAACACGGGTTTTTCAAATAGTCCAAGACGATATTTTAAAAGCAAAATACGACGCACAGCGTCATCCAGACGAGACATTGATATTTCACCTTCATTGATTAATTCGATAAAATAGTCGGTATAATCCACATCATAAGGTACCATGGCCATGTCAATACCTGCATTAAAAGCTATTTTGATGGCCTCTTTATCGCTTTTAGCAATACGGTCACGTTCGTAAAGATTATTAATATCCTGCCAGTCTGTTACCACCACGCCATCAAACTGCAGGTCTTCTTTCAACATTTTTGTTAGCAGATTATAACTGGCATGAACCGACTCTCCATTCACAATACCTGAGTTAACCATTACTGTAAGGGCTCCGGCCTCCACAGCCCTCACAAAAGGCTCGTAATGTTTCTCTACCAGTTCATGTAATGGGATATTGGCAGGCGTTCTATCCTTACCATTTACAGGAGTACCATAGCCCATATAGTGTTTCAGGCAGGCTGCAACATGGTGTTCATCTACTACATCTCTATCAGCCCCCTGGTAGCCTTTTATCACTTCCTTTCCCAACTCTGAAATGAGATACACATCCTCGCCAAAAGTTTCCCAAATTCTCGGCCACGCAGCATTACGCCCCAAGTCTAGTACTGGCGAAAAATTCCATGGCAGATTTGATGCTCGTGTTTCGTACGCTGTGTTTTCAGCACCTTTTCGTACCAAATCTCTGTTGAATGTGGCTGCCTGTCCAATTTGCTGAGGTAAGAAAGTAGCCTTTTGTGTGTAGGTGGTTCCGTGTATGGCATCAATACCATAAATCACAGGAATACCTGTTGCTTCAATGGCTATCTCCTGAATGCGGCTGACCACAGCTTGCCATTCATCCAGTGTTAGTGGTGTATTGGTCGCCGTATTAAGTATAGAGCCCGTTTTCCGATTGACTAATACGTCATTTAGCATCACTTCGTCCAGTTTAAACGGAAAGTGACTTGAATATACATTCTCACCTTCTCCAATCACATCGAGAGTAAATTGGGCTGTTTGCCCCACTTTTTCTTCAATAGTCATTTGAGTCAAGAGCGCCTCAATTTCTTTATGATAAGGGGAATGACTTTCTTTCTGACCGCAGGATATAAAAGAGATAGTTAATGATATGACAGTAACTATTGCGAGTACATTTTTCATTGTTTCTTAATTCTAGATATGAGACAGAACCCGGAAAGTATTCATCAGGCTCCATTAATTGGTTTAATTGAAATCGAATCTTTATAATGTTTTCAATTGAGTTTCTTCAACTCAATTAGTAATTAATGTAGGTTCAGTTGAGCGTAATGGTGATGACAGCGCTCTGTGTGGTTTGTCCCCTGCTATCTTTGGCTTCTACATACCAACTCAGATTTCCTGCATTCAGATGGCTTGTATACGATGTACCTTCAATACCTTCTTTCAGCAATGAAAAGCCATTAGCAGCATCTTGTTGAATGTATAAGTCGTAGGTGATGGTTCCTGTGCCGGCAGATGAGGCATTCCAACTAAAAGTAACATCACCAGCTGGCATATCTGCTTTAGGAGCTATGAGTGCAGGTCTGGAAGGCAGCACTCCACTCTCTCCTTCACCAATTGTACTAAAAGAATTAATTTCACTTTTAGTGCTCGAAGTTCCATCGTAGGCCTCTATCTGCCAATAGTACTTTGCGGCTATATTTAACTCCTGAGAAAGGGTATAACCAGGGTTTTGAAGATTATCACCTGCAATACTCAAATTATCCTGTGTTGTTCCAAACCAAAATGTGTACGTAAGGTCATCCTGCTCCGGATCGCTTGCTTCCCAAGTAAAAGATGGTTGCAATGACTCGCAGGTTTCTCCGTCAGCGGGTGAAAGTAGTATTGGTTGGGTGGGTGGCAAATTGGGATCCTTTGATTTACTACAACCCAATAGAACTGTCACTATACTAAATATCATTATTTGTGTTCGCATAATTTTTCCGTATGAAGAGGGGTTATTGCACAATAAATCGCATGGTTTCTTCCATGCAATCATTAGATATCTTTAAAAGGTAGATACCCTTTTTTAGCTGACTCACATTTACCTTAATCTTATTATTGGATGCATACCGTCGTTGCGATAGCAGGTGCTGCCCACTAATTGAAAAGATTTCCAATGAATACACTTCTTCCTCAATATTTGCAGGGCAATTGATTGACAGCACTCCAGTTGTTACAGGATTAGGATAAACTGCCAGGGAATTAATAGCAAATGATAGCATACCATCTTCAGAACACTGGTTGCTATCCATCAGACTAGCAACATAATGACCTGTTGACAGGTTGTTTAGTGTGAATGTGGCCGATTGACTTGCATATTTTTCTCCATTTAGCTCAATGGTGTATGGCGCCTGGCCACCCTGAATCGTAATGGTTACATCGTTTCCTGCGACAGTTGCGGCACCCTTTAGAGCTTCTGCCTGATTTAATACAACTGTATAATGACCTTTGTAATGATTAACCGATGTAGCAAGAAGTTTATATTCGCCGGCTGCTAAATCAGATATCGTGTATGCCATGTTCTGGCTTATCGGATGTGAACTGCCGTCATCTAAAGTGACCGTTATAGGGGCCACTTTGCTCAATATCGTTATGCTCCCATCATCTAACTGGTAGCATGATGGGGATACATACGATATTTGAAAATTATTAGCAGAAAATATTTCTTCAGCATCATCGGAGATAATTTCCCCAACCTGTTTAAATTCAAACCAGTTAAGATTATGCTCTTGTTGTTCTACTTTAAATCGTAGGATATAATTGCCTTTATTTAATAATAAAGAAGGTCCTTTTTGCGTTTGCCAGGTACTCCAACCACCCGTGCTGCTCAAATTAATTGTGGCAAGCGATTCAAATGTTTCACCATTATCGCTGCTTAACCACATGGATAGCTTTGGTGCATTATTTTGCGATGCAACGCGCATACTTAAATCATAATAGGCTGTGTTTTGAACCGTAATCAGATAGTCCAAATAATAACCATCGCGAGCATATGATGAGTTTTGACCTCCTCCGGCGTCAGAACAATTCTCAAAAGTAAAACCATAATTAAAGTGAAAATCTTCAGCTTCTATTTTGCCCGGCACCGGATGACGCATTGGCAAATTATTCTGCACCGACATATTTGTAAAACTACCTAAGGTCTGTGTTCCGGCTTTAACGCTAGTTCCATTATAGGATAATAATAGCTCATCAAAATAAGTAAAAGCAGAAGCCGTGGATAATTGCAGTACCTTGGAATTCTCAGAACTGATCTTAACCTCAACTAATTGATAATTTGTTCCATCTTTGTCAGCTAAAATAAAATCATCTAACTGCAGACTGCTGGCCGATGTCACCTCCTTATTAAGCGTCAGGTAAACCTCGGTTCCTGCGATGTTGGACGCTGCCGAAAAAGCGTTGAACTCAACATTACTGATTGGCTGTGGGTTAACAAATTCAAAATAATTGAGATTGGCACCTCCCTGTTCAAAATAGAACACCAGCTTCACCTCCCCGGCTGGTAATATAATATCATCAAAAGCCGATGTTGCCCACGTTTCGTAGTTAGCAGTTGATGGTAATTCCAGTGCAGATGTTATATCCAGGCCATTGGCCATTAATTTTATTTTTGCCGTATTACCGGCATGTCGAATATTTAATGTATATGACTGCTCCAAGTCATTATTAATCGTGTACTGTAGCCATTCCTTATCTGCCGTCCAACCAACATTATAAGGGGCTTCCACAAATGAGCCATCCTGATTGGTGTCGCTACTGTGCTGAATATCGACCCCATCGCTGCGATAGGCCCAACCGGTATTCCAGTCGGTATAATCGGTCACCTGGCTTAGGTTGGCTGTATCGGTATCCCAGTAGGCATAACCATTACGTCCCAGGTCATAGTCAGCAAACCAGGTTCTCTCGCCAACATTGTGCTGTTTATAGGGCTTTGTATCATAGGTATGTGGCTGACGAATCATGGCATCAATCACATCATGCATCACACGCACATTTTCTATTTTATGATTATTGGCCCATTCGGTTACCGCATCAATAGCTGCCTGACCTGTCACATCATCTGATGTGGCACTGGTTCTCCAGCCATCAATAAGTTTTTTGTAGGATTCAGGCTCTTCAACATACATTACATTGTTGATACCATTCTTTTTAACCGGCCACCACGACCAGCCAATGTCCTTGCTTTCGCATAACTGAATCAGATGCGTGTACCATACATTGGAATTTTCGCCACTCTCGCCCAACCAAAGTGGCACATTGTGCTGTACACTTCTTTCGATGATCCAATCAAGTGAGTTGGCATCTACATTATTCCAATATTTATGAAAGCTAATGACTAAGTTATCGTCCCACAGAGGGTAAGGTAGTCCATCGTAGTTATTAGCCCAATCGTTACCTTCCAGAAAGATTATGTGATTATCACCTGTTGAACGGATAGCATCCGTACATTCTTCAAGTAAACTCCACAGCATTTCATTGCCATTATCCTTGAGTTCACTCCAGTTGGTTTCATTCAATAGGTCGTAGCCGCCTATCCAGGGTTCATCTTTATAACGTTCGGCCAACTTTTTCCATAAAGCCACCATCTTATGTCGGTTATTCACATCCTCCCACAAAGATGGTTTGCTGTCGTCGTAATCACTGATGTCAGCATTACGACCTTGCCCGCCTGGTGCCGCATGCAAATCTAATATGAGGTACATATTATTTGCTTTGCACCAGCTTAACACATCGTCCACACGGTCGAAACCACTTTGATGCCAGGTGTAATTTTTAGCACCTAAATCAGTAGCACTTTCTTCTTCAATTGGTGGGGTAAACTGGTTGTAGTGCATGGCCAGGCGGAGGCTATTGAACCCCCATTTGGCCATCGAGTCCACATCTGCCTTAGTCATGTGGTTGTTCCACCATAGCTCGAAGAATTCATCGGTGGCGGCTTCCCCTATAACTTCATTGAGTTTGTTACGGAATTCATGCTGTGTGCCTGCTACACCGGCCGTTTTCATCATGTACCCTTCCATCAACACCCAGTTACCGGTTCCAATGCCACGCAGAATAACCTTATTTCCCTGGTCATCTTTAATCAGCCGGCCTTCGGTGGTAAGAGTCTGGGCATTTATAGCACCAATGCCAACAGCCAGTAATATAAAAAGGAGTATCTGTCTCATCTTGTCTTGTTTTAAATCACTAGTAATAATTAAATTACGTTAGCAAATAGCGTCTACAATGATTCAATTATTACTATTTGGAAGTAAAGAGGTGAATTGGCATCCACCTCCATTCTTCTAACCTTTTAGTTCTGTTTTTTAATGCCTGAATACTCTTTCTTTAAGACAATCTCATCCACGTAAATAACACCACTGGTTCCTTTACCATGACTGAACATTACCCATAAATATCTGATATCATTGGCATCAATATTGCCGTGTGAAAAGTCCTTATCGGAGAAGTCAAATGATAAGTCAACCCAGCCATCTGTCTCAGTTATAGCGTGCTCCACTTCAACACGTCCATCCCATGTATCCAATGTGGAAAGTCCTATTTTTAGCAGACGCTCATTTTCTGGCATATTAAAATTATAATCAGTTCCGCCAATATTAACCGTATTTCCCTCTAAATACACACGCAAGGACACTTCGCTGTACTCACCCAAGAAGTTAAGTGTTACATCCGACAAAGCATAGCGGGTTTCGGTCCACCAGCCGCCTGTTTTTCCCATTAGCAATACATTGCTTCCATCAAATGTATAAGGATTCGTATCCGGGTGAAACTCATTCAAGAGCTTTGTATCTCCATTAGCATCACCCCAGCCACCAGCATAGGCTGCTTCATCGTCAAAATTGTTAAAGAGCATGCTCTGCTTTTGAATATCCCCGCTTTCAATTGTAACAGTTGCTTCAGCTGAGAGTAAGGCTCCCTGAACAGCCGACTCAAATTTCACGGTATATGTCCCGGCATCTAAATAGCGTAAGGTAGTATCCGTAGTTGAAGTATTCACCCAGTTACCATTGCCAAAGTCCCAGCGACTATTTGTAAAAACAGTCGACGCATCGGCATTTATTTTAAGTTGTCGTAAGTTTTCCTCACCGGCCACGCCTGGAGTTGACACATCACTTACTAAAATAAGTTCATCGGCTGTAACACTTATCTCATCAAAGGTTTCAGTATTCATCCTATTGCCGAACACAGCTGTAACCTTGGGCTGATAAGTGCCATCTACGGTGTAAATAAATACACCTGACTCCTGACGTACGGTCTTTCCATTTCCAAAATCCCACTCAATGTAACTCAACCCAGGTGTTTTATTCTCAAATGCATAGCTATTGGCAATACCAATCTCGGCGGAAACATCTGTAAAAGTAACATCGAGGTCAATGATGTTCTCACTCCAATCTTTTGGTTTGTTTTCATCTTCGCAGGCCACTGTTAATGTTAACAAGGTAATTGCGATGGTATATAATATTTTTTTCATTGTATTAACGATTTTAGAATACATACTGTTATTCGAAGCAACCTGGTACCTTTTGGACCAATTCAATATCATCAACCATGATAACACCTGTCCCGTCGCGGCCAGCTCCCCTGTCATTATCCCAAGCATGGGTAAACATCACCCAAATGCTTTCGACTTGGGTTGGGTCAATCTGATCGAATGCGTTGTCGGTAAAGTCAAATTCTACGTCAATCCATTGGTCTAACTCGTTCAACTTTATTTTTCGCTCAATCTCCTGACGACCAGAGCCATCGTTTAATCCTATCTTTAAGTTCAGGTAGGACTCTGGTATGTTAAAGTCGAAATTGCCTTCCGGCACTTCAAATGTGCTTGGGATATAAAAACGCATGGCCACTTTACGCCACATGCCTGCATGAGAGAAGTCAAACACCTCAGTGTCGAAATCAAAGGCCACTTCGGTCCACCAGCCACCGGCTTTACCAATTAACAATACATTGTTATCTTCAGGAAACTGATACGGTGCATCGCCATCTACATGGTAATCATTAAAAAGCACAACATCATTGGGGTGTTTTTGCACCCATGTACCTGCGTATGTCGCCTCATCATCAAAATTATCGAGCATTATACGCTGACCGATAGCACACCAAAGTGTTTCGGTGGCAGTTACTGTTTCAGCCTCTTTAGATAGCTCGCCATCATAGGTGTAGGCATTGAAAGTAATGGTGTATTCACCCGGATTGATGTAGTACACTGTGTCTTTATCCTGCTTACTGGTTTCGCCATTCCCAAAGTCCCATGTTATAAATTGGATGGCATTATCGGCCTCACCACCTCCTCCACGCACATACTCTACTTCGTATATTTGAGCGGCAATTTCGGTCACATTAATCTGAAGTTGATCAGCCAATTCTTTTAAACTCTCAGGATTTGGTTTTTTATAGTCGTCTACAACACCTACTTCTGTTGGTTCACAATTCCATAAACCTACAGCCAGGATTAACAATAGTATTTGTGATATATGTTTCATTTTTAGTTTTTTTTAGTTGCTTAATACCCTGCATTTTGCTTTAGTGGCTTAGAGCTTGAGCTTGATAGTTGAATCTGCACATCGGCTATTGGCCAGATCCCGCGCGTTGCTTTATCAAAGGTGACATCAAAAGGACTTTCGTAATTATTTGTTATAGCTGCGTCGGCCACGTCAATACCCTGTCGTAATAGATCCCAGTACCGCAGGCCTTCACCGAAAAACTCCTTTCTACGCTCTTCAAAAATTCTATCAATACTTACAGGAGGATGTGTTGTGAAACCAGCACGTATGCGCACTTCCTCGAAATAGCTTTGGGCAGTTCGGGTAAATGCTCCCCCCTTTAGTGATAACTCTGCAGCCATTAAAAGCACATCGGCATACCGAACAACTGTCCGTCCATCAGGATGACCACTGAACGCTGGATCATCAACGTATTTGCTAAGTGGAGTATACTTTTTAAAATAGTACCCCGTATGCTGATAGCTATTGGAATATTCATTTTCACCCACCTCACTATTGGCATCTAATATGGTTGCATTACGCCGTTCATCGGCCGGGTCAAAAATATTGTATACATCTGGATGAATGGTTCCAAAGCCCCAACCTGCCGCATATGTTGATGTATTGGACAGGTCTCTTAAACCATAAAACTGAACATCGGAACGGCTGGCCCCTTTGCCATTGTAAGAATAAGGAATCTGGTAAACATGTTCTCTGCTGTAATATGATTCATCGGAGCCGGAAACTAACCATAGATCAGCGAAATTATCGACTAAACCATAGTGATTGTCTTCAATAATATTATCAACCAATGAACTAATTACATTTAGTGTAACGCCTGGCATGTCGGTTTGAGAATAAAAGCCTGTATAAAATAAATACACACGAGCCAACATCGCCTGTGCGGCATATTTTGTAACACGTCCTTCTTCCCCTTCAACTGATTCGGGCAAATCTTCGATGGCTGCCAGGTAATCTTGCGCTATCTGTTCATACACCTCATCGGGATCGGCCTGGCCCACATCAGCATCGGCCAATGTGATAGGTTCGGTAATCAATGGTATGTTTTCATACATACGCACCAGATTAGAATATATATATGCGCGAATAAACTTGAGCTCAGCCAGTATTCTTGCCTTCTCAGTCTCATCTTCAAATGTGATGTTGGGTATTTTTTCAAGCGCTACATTCGTGCGGTAAATACCCACATAGCCTCTCCACCAAAACTGGTCGTGCTGCCAGTCGGTAGCCAGCATCTTGTGCTTTTCAAAACGTCTGACATCTGTTCCATCGGATGAACTGCCTCCACCAGTAAACATATCATCGGAACACATATTAAGGAAAAATTCAAACTCATTGGTACCGCCCTTGTCATCTGTTGTTGCGTTATAGGCAGCATAAAGAGCAGCATAAGCATCTTCTTCTGTTTGATAAAAATTGTCTTCGGTGGTTGCCGTGTGGTTATCAACCTCCAAATAATCGTCACATGCAGTAGCTCCTAAAACCAACAGAGCCATTGTGATGTGTAAAATATATCGTTTCATACTTTATAAATCTTTTGTAACTATTTAAATATGTGATTCAAACAACCCTTCCATTAAAACCTTAAATTCATTCCAACGGTAAAGGTCCTGGCCTGAGGATAAGTACCAGTATCAACTCCTGAGTTAATAGTACCGGAACCAAACTCAACATCTACACCCGAATAATCTGTAAAAGTGTATAGATTCTGAGCCGCCACATAAAGCTTTAGATGTTCAATTTTAAAACGCGATAGGGCTTTCTGACTAAAAGTGTATCCCAGCTGAACATTTTTAATGCGCAGATAATCCCCATCAACAACATATCTATCTGAGAATAGACTGTAGTTTTTGTTAGGATCTTCAATGGATGCGCGTGGCTCGTTGTTGGTCGAATTTTCGCCGGTCCAACGGTTGAGCATTGTAGCAGGCAGATTGGTTAGTCCTGCATCTAAACGGCGCGAAAGGTTCGCAATTTGATGGCCGCCTGCGCCCTGCATAAACACAGATACATCAAAACCTTTCCAATCGGCGAACAGTGATAAGCCATAGAAATACACCGGATTTGAGTTCCCCAGGTTAATTTTGTCGTTATCATCTAAAACACCATCACCATTCTGATCAATAAAGCGTACATCACCAGGCTGTGCATGAGGCTGCATCTTAACGATATCACCATTCTCATTAACTGATACCGGCATATTATCAATATCTGTCTGATTCTGAAACAAACCATCGGTTTGGTAGCCCCAGAAATAGCCCAATGGTTCGCCTTCTTCTGCCCTGGTTACCAATCCATATGTTTGAACAACAGCACCACCCAGTACCTTTTCATCATTACCAATATAGGTTACCTCATTCTCGTTAAATGAAATGTTGGCATTGACACCCCAGTTAAATGCACCTGCCTTATCATTGTAACCAAATTCAAACTCATATCCACGGTTACGCACCTCTGCTGCGTTATCTATAGGCGAGTTACTACCATAATGCCCGGGAATCTTGACCGCCAGCAATAAATCTTTTGTCAGCTTATTATAATAGTCAAAGGTAAAGGTGAATTTGCTATCTAAGAAATGTGCATCTAAACCAATATCAGTTTGTTCTGAGGTTTCCCAGCGAATGTCTGGTGTAGGAATGGTGTTAGGCGCTAGGCCCTGCATGGATATACCGCTGGTAAGCGGATTGCCAATCACATAGCTACCTGCATCTGATATATTTGAAACATACACAAAGTTGCCAATATGGTTACTACCGTTTTGTCCCCAGCTGGCTCTTAGCTTAATAAAGTTGGCAATACTTTTAAGAGAAGCCGCGAAGTCTTCATTGGTCAACACCCATCCTCCTGAGAAAGAAGGGAAATAACCGTATTTATTATCCGGTCCGAATCGTGATGACCCATCAGCCCTGAACGTAGCAGAAAAGAAATACTTTTCATTATAATCGTAATTAACCCGAGAAAAGAAGGATAGCAATCGGTTAGGTATCCCCATACCACCGCTTGAGTTACGTGTTTCTTTATCGCTGATGGTATTATCAATATATGCGTAATCTTCTCCTTTTGGTGTTTTGGTAATATCAACCCCACTCCCCCAAAGACTATGAGACGTTTCTTCTAAGATGGTGCTACCCGCAACCGCATTAATACTGTGCTTGTTGAGTTCCAGATCATAGGTAACCACGTTTTCCCAGTTGTGATTAAAATAGCGCGTCATACTTTTTTGCACATCATCAACCAGGTTAAAATCAGAGGGGCTTAGTTTATAAACCGGATTATAGTTTTCCCAGGTTACGTAGGCCAGGTCAATACCATACGAACTTTTAAACTTCAGATTCTCCAGAATGCTGTATTCAACAAACATATTACCAACAAACTTGTCCGTTCGGGTTTGTGAATGCAGGTACTCCATTTTCCCAACCGGGTTAGTAATACCCTGGCTGACGTATTCTGACACACCATACTTTCCATGCTCATCGCGTACCGGCGTTAACGGATCTAAGTTATAGGCTGAAGCCAAAGGACCGCCATAGATATTGTTTACATCAATACCACTGCTTTCTATATTAGAATAGTAAAGCGATGTACCTGTGCGTAACTTATCATTATGGCTCTTCGTTTCTGCATTTACACGAGCGGTAATACGGCTATAGTTAGAGTTATCAGGTGCTACCAACCCCTCTTGTCCGAAATACGAAATACCTGAAGAAATCTTTGCCCTTTCCGTGCCGCCATTCAATGTCACACTATGATTCATCATTGGTGCATTCTTGTTGTAAATCTCATCTTGCCAATCCGTGTTCGCCCGACGATTAAAATCCATCGGTCTGACACCATCGTTTAACTGAGCTTCGTTATAAAAAAGCACATACTGATCGGCATCCATCAATGATAATTTACGCTCAGGATTTTGAATACTTTGAAAACCATCGTACGTCACCGTGAAGGCCTGGGCTTTTCCTTTTTTAGTGGTAATCAGTACAACGCCGTTAGCTCCACGGGCTCCATAGATAGATGAAGATGCTGCATCCTTTAATATTTCCATGCTCGCAATATCACCCGGGTTGAGATAGTCGATGCCACCAACCGGCAAGCCATCTACAATATAAAGGGGATCGGAATTTCCATTGGTACCGGCACCACGAATACGTACCGACATACCAGCACCCGGCTGAGCAGAACTACTGGTTACGGTAACACCGGCCGTACGTCCTTGCAATGCCTGTTCTACTCTTAAATTTTGGGTTTTCTCTATATCCTTTTCGCCTACCGACGATATGGCAGCTGTTAGCGAGCTTTTCTTACGGGTTCCATACCCTACCGCAACCACTTCGTTTAAGCTGATGTTTCCAGACCTTAAAACAATATCCATTTTTTGACCACCACTTGCATTCGTTAGTTGTACTTCCTGCGTCTCCATACCAATAAATGAAAACACCAGGATGTCACCTGCTGCCACATTATTTATGGTATAGAATCCGTCCATATCTGTTATCACCCCTTTTGATGTTCCTTTCACCGTAACATTTACACCGGGTATTGCCTCCCCATGCTCATCAGCTACCTTACCAGTAACATCTAATGTTTGGGCTAATAAACCTGTTACACTGCATAGCAGCATTGCAACGAAAAATAGTTTCAATCTTTTCATAGTAACTTTACTTTTTATCAGACTTAGTCTTTTCCATGACATTTAGATTTCTTGTATTTGCCGATTGTAAAACTATTTATTCGGAGTATCCAAGCCCAAGAAAGCACATAGACTATAGGTAGACAGAGTAAATTTGATATGGATATCTTATAGACAGCTTAATATTAGCACCTGACAATCAAAACCTTTTAAGACCCAAACTTTACACTGGCAGGTACGTCTTTTACTTACAAATATTAAGCGAAAGAACATTCACTATCATTCGAATCATAAGAATAAATCAGGCATTAGCTATAGTATAAAGTAAGCTACCTTTATAATGCACTCACTATATTGATTAATAATGAGCAAAATGCCAAGTGAGTATGACACACCAATAGCCCCATCACCATAATGCTTCAATGCAAAGCCAAGCTACTTAAGGCAGATTGATTTGAGATGTATGATAAGCTTTCAACTATCACCCTGAATAAGAAATTATCTTAAAATTCTCTGATGAATTTATACAAGTTCTGAGAGTGTTCCAGGTTTAGCTTTTTACGTAAGCGATAACGGGCAGTATCCACGCTGCTTGGCGAGATATTTAAGAACTGTGCAATTTCGTTGGTATTGGCATTAATACGAATAAAGGAAATCAGGCGAATATCATGTTGGGTCAGTTCAGTAAATTGGGATGATATGCGTTGAATAAAATACTGATGATTTTCTGCAAAAAGCTTATGAAACAAGAATTCCTTCTTTTCTTTGTTTATCTCCTGATCTATTTTATTCACCCATCGTGACGCTGCACTGTTTTTCATTTGAGCCAGTGCACCTCTCACCTCTAGCAAAAAGGTATTCTTATGCCGTATTATTTCGGTAAATTGTAATAACTGTTGTTTTTTAGATTGTATCTGAGCTGCTGCCGCCACCTTTTTATAATGTTTATGCTTCAATCTTAACTTCTGATTTTTAGCATATTGTATCGCAATCAATGCAAGAGACAGAATAATAACCAATAAAACACTTAAGCGCAGATAATAATAGCCTATGCCTTCGATAAAAATGGGCAAGGTTGTTTTTCTTTCTACCGTACCATTAAAACGGCTCTCAAGTTCAAAGTGGTATTCCCGTGGCTTTAAATCCCCATATGCAACTTGTATCTGTGAAGAAGACCATTCTGACCATTCATTATCATATGGCATTAGCCTATATCGATATTCAACATTGTGCTTTTTACCACTTGCAAATGAGAGTGTAAGTGTTTTAAATTGCCGACTCACCAGGTTTAAGGTATCCCTGGTATATGGATAATATAACGTTTTAGGCTTATGTATCCCTGAATAGGTTATTTCAATCTTTGATATGACTGGCTCTTTTATAACCTGATAATTATACTTGAGGTTTAATGGCAGTACTTTCACCCCTTGTTCAGTGGCTATGTAGAGTAGTTTTTCAAATACTTTTAAACATTCAAACTGCTTAAGTATATCATTATTAACCTCACTTAAGAGTTTACTGTGAACCACTGTAGAACCATCCGCCAGTTCTTCAATCATCTTTAATTCATCATTTTGAATATAAACCGCAATATTGTTTTCAGGAGATACTTCAAGAGCTGTGATGCCACTCCCTTCAATACTTCGCGTTAGCCCAATCCGACTCTTTACAAAATGCCCCTCTACATATTCAAATAATGCTGCGCCATCATAAAAGAAAAAGCCATTACCCGTCGTAAATACATTCTGCATGGCAGTTGCTGTCACAGCACATGTATCATCATTTATCTGAACACGATAAACAGTGGCATCAGCACTACCTCCATGCACCCATATACAGTTATTGGCTTTATCAAAATCAAGTTTAGGATTTCCCCAAATACCTAGATTTTGCCGTTCTTTAAATTTGCCCCTTTCTTCTTGCATCCATAAAGTACCAGTATATGCAGAAAATAAATAGTGATGTGAATTGCCAAACTGTGCAACATCCATCACCCCTGTTTCGCTATAAATTAATCTGGAAGAAGCCTGGTTTATCTTTAACAAACCTTTATTATGGCATGCAAACAGTCCGGAGGCGGACTCATTCAAGGCCCAAACCTGTCCCTGTGTTCCTGATATAATTGAGAAATCTTCTGGCTTATAATTGGCATACAATCCTTTGTTGGTGGCAACATATGTTGTTTGATTATTTAATAAGATATCGTAGGTCGCACCTTTGCTAATGATTGACTTTAAAAGACTCTCTTTGTTAATCTTTGCAATACCGTAATCAAGTCCGGCCCAAATATTTCCATTCTTATCCACAGCCAATGATAACACTGTATTATCAAGAAGTCCTTGTTGCTGTTGTATCTTACGTTGAATAACCCCCCTATTATTTTCGGTCTTTACTGGAATTATTCCGTCCAGAATGGAACCAATGTAAAAGGTATTTTCGTCGTAATGAATTGCTGAAAAGCAAGTCATACTTTCGGGCAATACAACAGTATTAAAATAAGCACCATCGTAATTATAAATCTCACCATTCAACAATACAATGTAGAGTTTATCATCATGTTCAAATAACACTCTAACTTCCTGCTCCATGGCAGGTGCAAATGGCTTAACTAAAGTAAACCCATCTGAATTCAAGGTGCCCAGGCCTTTTTCAGCACTTATGGTCCATATTTGATTTCGCCATTTGCCTAAACCTGATAAAGTCTTAGGGAATGTGAACTGTGCGATGCTTTTTGTTTGAATGTTATAAACAGTTATTACACTATTAGACTGAAAATAAACATTGTCTCCATTTGCCTCAATATTCCAAACATTACCATTGACATCAGCAAGATGGTGGTAAGTCAAGTTCCCTTCTTCATCGATATCGAAGCAGCCTATTTCGTCACCGCCGCACCAAATTTTATCTTTGTAAATAGAAATAGCGCGTAACGATTTGCCATTGGGCAGTTCATTTAATATCCACTGTCCGTAAATATAGCGTAACAGTCCTTTATCGTTTGCAATGTAAATAATGTTTTCAGCATCAACTTCAATATCCCAATTCTGTCTGCCAGCCCTGTAATCATTCTTGTCATAAGAGGTAATATCAGGAACATATGTATATTCAAGTGCATTAGTAACGCTAAACATGAAAAGGCATAGGATTATTAGTAGGTTATATCTTAATCTCATGATAATGATTAGTGGCTATTTTGGGTTATCCATCTTCCTCACACAACTCAGAACAAGTTCTTACTTGAATGTGCCATACAAATGTAGGTAATTATTTCCTTTTTCATTTTGATAGTTAGTAACGACTAAACCTGTATATTAACTGACATAACCACTTATATAACTATTACTACACATTACCTTCTGCCAACAGTTTGCCGAATAACCGCCATCTCCTCCTCATTCCGATAAACATTAAAAACAGTATCTAATCGACTAGCTACCTCCATATTAATATTGTTGGTTGCTTTAAGGTATCTTAATTGAAGGTCACTGTCTTTTAAGTTCTGATTCTCATAAATCAAATAGAAACAGAAGAAAACAGCGATTGCAAATAACATCTGAAACACAAAGACTTTATTAGCCTGAAGTTTTCGTTTGTGAAGACTCAGCTTCGCCTCGTTCATTGATAATACGAGAGCGTTAGCCCGCTCATCCATTTTTAAAAGTACCTCATTATATTCTTCTGACACATATCAGTTGAAGCTCAAAACAAGCCATGAAGGTTTGCCTATAATTCTCAGTCAGTATATAGGCATCATAGAAATGGAGCTTGTGTACCACTTGATTCAGGTTGATGCATATTTTGTCAAGTATATCTTAATTAATATAGTCCGATGCTGCTCGGTGTATTTTCTTTTTATGCATTGATTACGGTATTACGTAATTTTCTGCTCTTATTCATTTTAGTCCCACCGGGCAAGTCCTCCCGTTTTTAGGTACCTAAAAACACATCTTGCATCCACTTCGTAAGAGATATTTCAAAACCTCCTTTTCTTTATCTGATAGTGCATATTGGGGCTTTTTTACATGCGTAAGCCACCCCATTTAAAAGGTCATGGTTTGGCAAAAGGAAGCGGAATAAAAAGCCTCGTGCGCTGGGAAGAGAAATCAATTCAAAGAGATTTTGAGCGGACAGAGCAAAGGGCTTGTATTTTGCGGCACGCAATAATACCAAGCTTTTTGCTCTCGGGCCTGTGCGATGGAAAAGAAAATGTCTTTGATTGATTTTGGCGCGTTTATGCCGAACGCTTTTGCATCAAACCACGACCGGTCACACCTTTGCTGAAGCATGTATAAAAAGGCATGGCTTTAAATAATTCTTTAAGTTTCATACTGGTAGTTTATGAGTGTTATTTCTACCTCATTAAAAAGAGACGAATACAACATGGCATTCGCCTGTTATTTTCTTTTGGGAAGGAACTCTGCCTATTGGCAGATGAACTATTGGGAGAATGAAACTTTTAAACCTGAGCAATTTAAATTACCTTTGTTTGTAGTCAATTATATCAAAAGTGACCATTTGACGACCACTTATTTTTGACAACCATAACTCACTGAAAATATAAGCGTTGCGGGCACACCAAAAGTCCCGCCTCGGGTACCAATCTAGATTCATCTAGAACCAAAAGCGCTTAAAACGAATGTTTTAAGCGCTTTTTTATTTTCAGAAAACTTCAAAAACAGTGGTCAAAGGATCAGGGGATCAGGCGTAAATTCGGATCAGGTGCAAATTCTGGGTCTATGCATAAATTTTGCAGAGACGGTAGAGGAAAAAGTTGACATCCTTAACACCTCTGAATTGTCTTCTGAAGTCTTTGATTTTAGCATTAAATGATTCAGCCGCCGCATTGGTACTTCTTCCTAGATTAAGCTGCAATCCCTTGCTACAAAAGACCTTTGTGATCCCCATCCCTCCGCCTATGGCAGCGTACTTCCCCTTGCCTTCAATGGCAAAGGGAAGGGTGTACACGGCGCTTATGAAGCAAATGCTTTCTTAGACCTCAAATGGCTTAAAAGTGAGTAAGGAAGCAATATCAAATTTCGGGTTGCAACAGGCCTTTGTCATAAAGCAGTTAGGATTATTTTATAATAATCTTTTTAACCTTACTGGAGAATGAAATTTTAAATAGATAAACTCCAGGGATGATATCAGACACGCCGATTATGGCTCCTGAGGATACTTTACCTTCTTTAACTTTTAACCCGTTTAACGAAACAATGGAATAATAATGCTCATTTGTATCATCAAAATTAACGACTATTTTTTCTGAAGCAGGATTAGGGTATATGCTAAAGTTTTCCTTAATTTCTTCTTCACCCACGATAGACAATCCCCCACTCTTTAACACAGGCTCTAATGCTATTAACTCCAAATCATCCGCATAAATAGTTTCAGCTCCTCCCGGTGGATTATATATATAAATTTTTGCAGATGTATCATTTACTCCAGTCGTAAAGTCAATATACTGTTGTGTATACGCCGTATTCGTAAAAGATGTATAGATCTCGCTCCCTCCATACTCTTTAACACCAATTCTTCCTTCACCCAACTGTGTTGTTACATAGGCTGAAAACCTATAGCTGGTATTAGGTGATAAGTTTGAAACTAAATGCTCATAACCTCCCCCCCAGGTTGAATTGTCATTCAGTTCCGCCACATAACTTCCTGCATAGGGGGCATTCGTAACAACGCTACTGCCTCCCCATAAATAAGTAGAGGCACCAGTTTCAAAACCAGGATCATCAATCATATTTATGGGAGATGTAGGCTCCTGCGAATTTAATTGATAGACTCTGATATAATCAACCAGATAAACAGTGGAATCAGGCAGCGCAGAAGTACTTCCACCAGCATTACCCCCAAGGGCGAGGTTTAGCCATAGCAGTTGTGGTGAGCCTTTAAATGGAGCCGTTCCAGGACAAGAATATGAATCGCTATTATTGGTTGTATTTGGATCAAATTCGTTGATTAAGATACCATCTACATATATCTTCATATAGTTCTCCGTCCAATCCAAGGTCCATACATGATACTTATCCGACCATTCTGGATCACCAAATTCCGACACCGCAATCTTTCTTGCATCCCATTTGGCATTCCATCTTCCACTTCCGGCCAATGCAAAATTACCTAAAATGCCATTTCCATAATTCTCCATAATATCAATCTCGCCACCCGCGGGCCATTCTCCAGACTGACAATCTCCTAATAATTCCGCATCAGCATAGGTTTGCTCACCTGCAATTTGCCCTACAGTCCATATAGCAGGCCATGTGCCAGTTAAATTCGATACCTTTGCCCGACACTCTACCCTACCGTATAAAAAATCAAACTTACCGGCTGTATTGATGCTTCCGGATGTCCAACTAGCATATTCCCTATTCAACTTCCAATTGTCAGAGGTAGGATCATAATATTCGTTTGCATATTGCTCTCTGATTGCCGATATCACCAGGTTACCATCTTTTTGAACTAAGTTATCCGGAAGATAATACTGCGCTTCATTGTTACGTTGAAATCCCCTTTCGCTCACCCATTTTGTATGATCAATCGGTCCATCAACATTAAACTCATCACTCCATATTAACTTATAATCAGTGCTATCGATAGGATCCAGACTACTTGGATCGCCAGGCCCCATATCGAATAAAGATAAATCATCGGCATAAATTACATTTGTACCACCAATTTCATTATAAATTGCAATTTTAGCAGATGTGGCTCCCAGCCCTGTGGTAAACACTAAGGTTTGTTTCTCGTAAGTTGTGTTGAAAAACTTGTTATTTAATTCTTCCCCACCATACTCTTTAACAACAAGGCTCCCTGCTTCACTGCCTGAAGATAATTTCACATAAGCCGAGAATTGGTACTTGGTTAAAGGACTAAGCCCTGTAACTAATAGCTCAAGACCTCCGCCCCATTGTGAATCATCATCAAGTAAAGCAGCAAACGAACCGGTATAAGCATTGTTATCTATTAGCATTGATCCTCCCCATAAGCCGGTTGTTAATCCGGTCTCAAAAGTGGGATCAAAATCGGGAAAATCCACAAGCATATTGGGATCTCCCTGACCTTTTGCATGTACGCAAGTAAGGAGACAAATTAAAAGAATAAAACTTTTCACTTTTCGCAGATGTTTCATAAAATCAAATAGTAGCTTCATTTTTTTGATATTAAAGGGTAAATAAAATAAAGGACAATATTCATCGCCTATTATCCTTATCAAATATTAATGAATAAATCATTTCAGATGAGTTCGGTATTCACTTGGTGACATATTAAAGGTATCCTTAAAATTCTTTCTAAAAGTCTTCACCTCATTGTAGCCCAGCTTCATAGCAATTTCAGAAATGGTATCTGATGATTCGCTTAGATATCGTGCAGCTACTTTCATTTTAATTGCAATAATAAACTCGTGGGGACTCTGATTCGTAATTTTTTTTAAGCGACGATAAAATGTCGATAAGCTTATCGCTAATTGATCAGCTATCAATTTGGCGTCAAGATTAATATTATCAATATTCTGCTCAATCATCTTAATTGCAGATTCAATTAGCATAGCATCTTTATTTGATATCTGAACATTCTCTGCTTCCAGGTGAATTTGCTTAGAATACTTTTGACTCATCTGTTTTCTACTGGAGAGTAACATTTTTACTTTCTCCAGGAATAATTCCGGGAGAAAAGGCTTTGTAATGTATGCATCGGCCCCTTTTTTAGTTCCCAACAATTCATCTTCCGGCAAACCTTTGGCCGTTAGTAAAAGTACTGGTATATGACTCAGCTTAGGGTTTGTCTTAACCTTTTCACACAACTCAAATCCATCCATACCAGGCATCATCACATCAGAAATTAACAAGGCTGGCATATCCTCAAGCATGGCCTCAAAGGCCGATTCACCGTTTACTGCTTCGATTATTTCGTAGTACGAACTTAGAAAGTCGCTCAGGTAATGTCTAATTTCCTTATTATCGTCAACAATTAAAATCTTAGCTCCCTTCCCTTTTGTATTAAGCGACTTAACCTGTCTTGGTTTCACATCAAGCATTCCTACTTCGCATTCGATACGATTTGCTGTTTGAGCCGCCGTGTTAACCTTAGTTTCCATTTTACTAAGATTTAGTTTTACTGTGAAAGTCGTTAACTGATCGGGTATGCTTTCAATGTCGATATGCCCATTATGAAGTTCGATGTAAGCTTTTGATAAACTAAGTCCAATGCCAGAGTTTTGAATACTTTGATTACTTTTCGACTGATGGAAGCGTTCAAAAAGATGTTGTCTGTCTTCTTTGGATATACCTTTACCGTTATTAGAGACTTTAATTTGCACCACAGTTTCCGTTATACCAAGGTGTAATTTTACAAGCCCAGGAGAAGCACAATACTTAAAAGCATTGGACAATAAATTATGCAATATTATTTGCATCCGTTCTTTATCAAATTGCACTACATGTGGTTTGCCTGGCAATTGAATCTGAAACTGAACTGAATTTTCATTCGCCAACTGCTTAAAATCATTTCCTATATGATTGACAAATTCCACGATATCTTGTGCAGTCAGGTTGAGTTTAATTTTACCAACTTCTAATTTTCTAAAATCAAGGAGTTGATTAATGAGGTTATTTAATTTATCGACATTTCTCTTGGCTATTTTTATTCTGTCGTAAACAAAGCTAAAATTATCACAAGGTGTAATTTTTGACATCAACTCATTTATAGGAGCCGATATCAATGTTAAAGGGGTGCGCAGCTCATGTGATATGTCGGTAAAAAAACTGAGCTTATAATCAATCAGTTCCTTTTCTTTTTCTCTATTTTGTTTCTCGAATAAAACTAAATCTCGTAATCGGCTTTGTTTAATTTTTATTCTTATTATTATCCACACAATACTAAAAGCCATGAAAACATAAGCCAGAAGAGCATACCATGATCTCCAAACCGGTGGATTAATGATAATGACAATACTTTTCATATCATTACTCCACTTTCCATTTGAACCAGCCCACCTTATACGAAGCGTATATTTCCCTGGACGTAAATTACTAAAAGATATGTGATGGCGATTCCCTAAATTTATCCATTGATTAGACAGGCCATATCCTTGCAATTGGTATTTAAACCTGTTTTTATCAGGTGCATTAAAATCCAATGAGGCAATATCAAAAGAAAACTCTTTCTGTAAATAAGAAAGCTCTACGGTATCCGTTTCGTTGATACTCTTTTTTAAAACTCCATCGGGTGATACTCTGACCACCTTATTTAATACCTTAAAATTTGAAATAGCAAATTTTGAATCTGCTTTATTCGTTACAATATCACGGCTATCGAAATAAGTAAGACCTTTATAATTGCCGAAAAACAATAGACTATCTCGCCCCTGAAAACAGGAAGCCTCTGAAAAATTTACAACCCCTATTCTATCGTTGACAATGTAATTGAGAATATCATCGTTTTTGTGACTTACACAGGACAATCCGGCATTTGTACTCACCCAAATCTGACCATCATGATCGCTTAATATTGCATTTATATAGTCATCCAATAAGCCATCCTTTCGGGTCAATTCTAACAAGCTATATGTTCCTTCATGATTTTTAAATAACTTATTTAAGCCACAGGGAGTTCCAAACCAAATGGTATCGGCTACCGTATGTGTTGACAAGATAATATTACATAAAGGCTTCTTTGGCTCGTCCAATAGTTTATCTACCGGAACAAAAGTAGAGTCTTGCTGATTTAATTTATGAAGTCCTTTATAGGTCGATATCCAAAATTCACTATCTACTTTAAAAACAGAAGTAACTCTATCATCCGGAATAAAAAACTTTGGGCTGCGACTGCTATAATGCCTATGCAGTTTATAACCTTCTTTTTGTTTTACAAAAAGAAAAAGTCCTTGTTGCTGAGTTCCCACCCACATTTCATTATTGCAAAATAATACATCATGCACTTTTCGGACTGTATCAATATCACTCCCCAAACTACTTGCCAAATGCATACTATATTTGTTTTCTGCATTTTGTTGGGCAAAATAAAGCCCTTGATCCACGCTCGCCCAAATCCTTCCCGATGGATCTTCAAAAACTTTTTTTACTATGGTGATAGGATCTGCATTGTATTTTCTATTTAACGGAAACGCTACTTTTTTATAAATACTATCTTCAGCAACATATAAGCCATTCCCTCTTGTGCCCACCCATTTTCTATTATTAGAGTCTATAAGAAAGGAATTAACGTGTAAATCAAGCACCTTATTCCTGGTGCGGATACCAACACAATTAAAATAACTTTTATGTGTTAATTTAACGATACCTCCACCATCCGTACCTAACCAGATAATAGAGTTTGAATCTCGATAAATATCAAGTATTACTTTATAGTTAATGGATGATTTTGTAACGACAGGAGGTTCAATTTCTATTGGTTGAAACGTTTCTGTTTTTTTATCAAAGACGAACAATCCCTGCCCCCAGGTACCAACCAGTATATTGCCGTCTGCATCAAGACATAATGAATAAGTATCTTCATACAACTGCCCTGTAACATCCTTAATTTTGTATTGCGTAACCGAATTGGTAAGGTAATTATATTTGATCAGATGCATATTCCATCCGGCTATCCAGATCACTGATTCATCATTATCTTCAATCATATCAACAATTTCAATGTCTTTAGATTGAAAATTTATCGTCACGCGTTCCTGTATGCTATTATAAACGCCATCTTTTGTTTCTGCCCACACCTCCCCGTCTCTGCTTGCAACTAAGGCTTTAACATTGGTATTGGAGATAACCTCATTGACGACATCCTCAGTGCGATTGTATTTCCATAATCCATCTCCCCAAGTACCTAACCACATATTGTTGTTATGATCCTCCATCAATGAAGTGATGCGGCTGGGCAACATGCTTAAATTTGCTTTTCTAATAAACTTATCCTGCTTTAGATCAAATAAGCTAATTCCTCCTGACTTCGTCCCCACCCACAGATAACCTTCTGAATCATAAAATAATGACTCCACCGAAGGGTTAGACAGTGAAACATCCATTCCTTCTTCAGGCTTATAATGCTTAAAGCTATAACCATCATACCTATTTAGTCCTCCCCTTGTTCCAAACCATATAAATCCATATTTATCTTCGATGATAGAAGTAACTTCATTCTGTGTAAGGCCATCTTTAATGGAAAGGTAACTTATTTGATAATCATGAGCATTAAGCACAGATGGTAAGAAACCTACTAAAATCAAAAATAAGCACCTTGCATTAATCATATTAACTCGTTTATATGGTATCGCAATAAGTTATTCTTTTTACTTGATCAACTCGTATTTCCCTTAAGGGCGAAACACAAACTGTTTCAGGAATCCATTTTTACATCTTAAATAAGATGACAACACTGAAGCACAGAAAGGCAGAGCTCTGTAATCCAACAGAAAATTACTCTGCATCTCTGTGCTTATTTTTCTCAAAAACAAATATTCATACCCCCTTAAAAATAATTATAAGTCTAAAAGCCATCGTTGATATCGGGATAAACCGCTTCGCTACAATCAATACGTAGGTACGATGGTAAACGCATACTTATATTCCTGATTGGCATACATTAAATATGGTTGATGTGGTTTAGATCCCCAACTATCATCTCCACCTAATCCCATCATTTTATGATCGATATGCAACTCCACAAAGTCTGCTTCTTTCACATCTAAAGGCGTGCGTAGTTGCTTTTTCAAACCCGGATCCAACTGGCTTGTTGCAACATGCAGGGCATTAAATTCCAATGGCTGGTCAATAGCCACTATCTTAAGCCCCATTCCTGTTTGATTTTGTAAGCTGATCCAACGAACATCGGTTTTATGACCATTCTCCTGGGGACGACCATACGCAAAATACTGATCTGCTACTTTAGACTGGTATACCCCAACAAAAGAGGCCGATTTTCTGTCGATGTAATTCTCCCATGGTCCTCTTCCATAAAACTGAAGGTTATCAATCTGCTTATCTAGTTGCATCACCATTCCAATGCGCGGTATTTCGGGTAAGCTATCGGCTGATGCATTAAAAGTATAAGCTACGTCGATTTGCCCGTTACCAAATATGCGATAATCAACATGAAGCAGGCCCTGAATGGAAGGCAGCGCTATCTCCGACTCAATGAACACCTCCTTATCGGAGATTTGAGTTTTAGAAATTTTCTTCAACTCAGCTTTCGTCACTGCTTCTTTCCATACCTTGCAACGCTCCGGCATATTGTTTCCAAAATCATTGTCGGTTGGAGCTCTCCAGAAGTCAGGCATTAACGGACTTTTTATCAACTCGTATCCATTGATGATATACGAACTTAAAGCCCCGCTTACTTTAGAAAAGGAAATCTCTAAGTCCTGGCCTGCTATTATAATTTGATTATCCTTTTCGTCTAAAGCAAGATTTAAATTACTTTCATTAACAAGCTTCTTAAGACTGCCTTTGCTCAATTGAAATTGCTCCATGGCCAATTCATGACCAATGGCAATAAATGGGCGCGCTACCCTATTAATGGCCGAGATGTTTAAGTAATATTCTGCTCCTTCTTCCAGTTCTCCATATCCGATTTTAAACTCACGCTCTGTTTGAGGCGCGATCGCTCCTGGCAAAACTGACCTGTGTTTACAAGCTTACCATCCTTGAGTAACTCCCAGCTACAAAGCACATCTGAAAGATCTTTAAAAAACCGGCGGTTTTTGATCGTTACCATACCTAGCGCTATATCTTTGATTTTGAAGTCGATGTTCTGATACACCTTTTTAACTTCAAACAAGCCCGGATGGGGCGTTCTATCAGGATCGACGAGGCCATTTAAACAAAAATTCTCATCATGATGAAGGCCTTCCGGCTCAAAATGTCCACCGTAGGCCCAATATTTTTCCCCATTTTTATAAGCTGCTATTCCCTGATCCATCCAGTCCCAGATAAAACCACCCTGAAGTTGCTCATGAGAATCCACAAAATCCCAGTACTCTTTAAAATTACCGGTGCTATTGCCCATGGCATGCGCATACTCTGCCCATATAAAAGGTCGCTCGTTATCAGTTCCTAACCAGTCATTTTTCACATTCTCAATAGGCAGGTACATGACCCCAATAATATCAGTTTGTCTTTCCGTTAGGTTGGTCTGCTTTTCAGCCCGTTCATAGTGAACAGGTCTGCTACCATCAATCTGATGAACCTTATTATAAGCCTCTAACATATTTAAACCTGCTCCGGACTCATTGCCTAAACTCCAAACAATAACAGATGGATGATTTTTATCCCGTTGAACCATATTAAGGCACCTTTCAATGTGTGCGGCTTTCCACTCCGGTTTATTGGCCAGGGTCTCATCAGGATCGTACCCGTAACCATGTGATTCTATATTGGCCTCATCATAAACATAAATGCCATATTTGTCGCATAACTCATACCACTTGGGATCGTTGGGGTAATGAGCCGTTCGTACTGCATTAATATTAAACTGCTTCATTAGCTTAATATCTTCCTCCATCGATTGCTCACTTATCACGTGGCCAAAAAACTCATCGTGCTCATGTCGGTTAACACCTTTAATTAATATGGGTTGTCCATTAACCAGCAATTGCCCTTCTTTTACTTCTGCTGTTCTGAAGCCAATATTAATAGAAGTGGCTTCTACTAAATCATTTTTTGAGTCGCGGAGACGAATCAATAATTTATAGAGGTTGGGCTCTTCGGCCGACCAGCGCTTCACTCCGGTAATTTCAGCACTAAAAGTCAGCTTTTTAACTTTTCCACTTTTTACTGCCAATTTTGAAGGTGCTCCCTGATACACAAGTGCATTGTTAGCATTATATATCTGATAATCTAACAAATAATCCTTTTCTAATCGTTTACTTTTATTCAATAACTCTACGTCAAGATGAAATATACCATCTGTATAAGACTCATCTAATAAGGCTTTAACGCTGAAATCGCGTATATGCATTTTGGGGCGAGCAAACAGATAAACATCTCTCTGAATACCAGAAATACGCCAAAAATCCTGATCTTCTAAATAACTGCCATCGGTGAACTGAAACACTTTTATTGCCAGCTTATTTTTTCCTTTTTTGACATAGGGCGTAAGATTAAACTCTGCCGGTAATTTTGAGCCTTGACTATAACCTACCTGCTTGCCATTTATCCAAATATAAAAACCGGATTTAACTGAACCCAGTTGGATATATATTTCCCGGCCATCCCAATGATCAGGCATCTCAAAATAACTAATATAAGATCCAACCGGACTGTATTGATCATCAATCTTTGGCTGGTCTTTTTTAAACGGGTAAATAATGTTTGTATAATGTGGAAAACCATACCCTTGAAGCTCCCAATTGCCTGGTACAGTAATTGTATCCCACGATGTGTGGTCATAGTTTAAGTGATAGAAGTCGGTTGGACTTTGTGATACTCTTGCTGCATAGTGAAACCGCCATTTTCCATTCAAACATTTAATAAAGTCGCCCTCCGCGACTTCATTTTTTAAAGCCTTATTCTCGGTTGAATAAGAATAAAAGGTTGCCTTTGCGTCTTCCCTATTAATCTGAAATACCTGAGGATTCTCCCAGTCGTTCTGCCCTACCAAACTAGTAGCTATAAAAAGTAAAGGCAATAATATTTTAAAATAGTTCATTTGTTTTATCTAAAAAATCCGGGGGTTACACTTTAGTATCGTACTACTCATTATTATAAAACTGTTTGCATAGTATACAGTGTGCATTGTCCATCATCAAGACTAAATTTTAGCACTGGGTTATTTTTATACCAAAAGTTTTAATAAGGATTAGTTGGCTCATTAAAAGCACCTACCCATTTAACAAAATGAATAGGCGTTGATAATATAACAGGGGAAAGAATGTTCAGGTAGTGACCTTATACTATTTGGAAGTAAATCCATTTAAAACCTTCAAATACTCACTAAGATCACCAACCCAAACACACTTAATATCTATAAATATTACAAATTAGGATTAATCAACTTCTCGCCAATAGGTATTGGTGCAAAATAATCATCCTTTGTTGGAGGATTCAGAATAGGCAATTCTGATTCATGCCTATTCGATGCAGCCTCCTCTACTCGCTCTAAACGAACTAAATCGTACCAGCGTGCTGTATTGATTTCAGCACCTGCAAACTCCCAGGCACGCTCCATAACCACAGCATCACGAAAGGCAATTTTCGACAAGCCATCAGGCAAGTCCTCGAGCCCTGCACGATTACGAACCACGTTAACTGCATCATATGCGGTCTGATCAGGTCCTGCAGCCATCGCTTGTGCCTCGGCATATACCAATAATACCTCCGCATAACGGATGACCATATTCGTACGGCTTGACCACCAGTCTACATATGCCCAAGGCTCATCCGGATTATAGCCATCCATATCGCGCATTTTCTTATAATAAGGGTGCTTTTGCACACCTTCGGTCCAGTGCAAAGTGGTTTCAGCATCCGGGCGAATAACTGTTTGAAATGTGGCATCCTTACGTGGTCCTTCGGGAAAAGCGTTAAAGAAATTAATTTCGGCAAAGTAGTCATCCCAGCCACCTTCTTCTTCAGGTTTTGAGGGTAAAGGCGCCCGCATATTACCATTTTCCCATGTCCATGGTGCAATGTTACGGTCGTAAAATAAGCCAAAAACGATCTCATCATTGAATTGCTTCCGAGTCCATAAATCAGCAAAATTATCCAATAATCGATATCCATAAACAGCTGCATTATCAATTACCTCTTTTGCCTTTTGCGCTGCCAGCGCATACTTTGTTTCATCCTTAAGCGGATAACCGGCCATTGTCAGGTATACGGATGCCAATTGAGCTTTGGCGGCTCCTTTAGTCGGTGCTACTCCTTTTTTAACTCCCTCCCAGGCTTCCGGCAGGTATTTCTCTGCATTTTTCAAATCTTCAACGATCAACTCATATACAGCTTCCGGACTCGACTTTTCGATATCAAAGCTAAACTGCAAATCAGTAACAAGTGGTAGTTCATTCCACCCACGCACTAAATAAAAATACGTCAAAGCTCGTATAAAGTAAGCTTGCCCGGCTGCCTCTAAACGCTCTTCTTCACTCGCCTCTGTTGCATATTCATAATTTACAATGACATTATTTGCTGCCCATACACAGGCGTAAGCCTGCCCCCAGCTCATCCTTGGGTTAGCATCTGTTGCCGAAAAGGTATCAAACTCGCGGAACGGCCCTTTGTTACTTCCCGAACGTGTTGTTACATCATCGCCTCCCATTAGTACAGTTGCAAAATTAGTTTCATTGTACATACCATTCACTTTGTTGTACATTGCCACCAAACCTAATTCTAAATCAGAGGCTGTTTTAAAAGAGCCACTATTGGTTAACTTTCCTTTAGGATCTTCATCTAAAAAATCAGAGCATGATGAAAAGATGATCCCAAGGGCAAATAAATAAATTATATACTTTTTCATGTGTACAATTTTTTCTTTTACTAATGCGAAGGTTGTTGTTAATACATCTGTATCTACTAAAACAGCGACACACTTCACATTATACTTTTTTATCATTATCAATTAGAAATTTAAAGTAAGACCCAAGGTGTATGATCTTGCAGATGGATAAGACCCTAAGTCTAATCCTTGATCAATATCGCTTCCTCCAGTTGAGGTCACCTCGGGATCAAAGCCTTTATAATTGGTGATGGTCAGAAGGTTCTGAGCACTTACGGACAATTTCAAATCACCAATTTTAATTCTATCCTTTGAGAAATGATAAGCAACACTAATATTACGAAGCTTAATGTAACTTCCATCTTGCAGCCATTTTGATGAGTTAATATGATCAACATTGGTAGAGCTGTTCAAGGCGGGCCATATTGTATTAGTATTATTTTCAGTCCAGGCATTGGCGGCTTCAGCCAAGGTAATTGATCGGGCATCACCTACGGCGGCACCGGCGGCTGCATAACCTAAATTTAAAACATCACGTCCGTGAACCCCTTCAATCATCACATTAATATCAAAGCCCTTGTAACGAATCTGATTATTGAATCCCCAACTAAAATCTGGCAAGGCATTACCAATAACCTGTAAATCTTTGCCGTCAATTACTTTGTCGCCGTTCAAATCTTCATATTTAGAATCGCCTGGTTTATAGCCATACAATGCAGCTTCAGCCGCTTCATCGGCCTGCCATAATCCTAAAAATTGGTATCCATAAAAGGTCCCCAATGACTCTCCTGGCTTCACAATAAATGTTTTACTATCCAAAAAACCAGTTCCATAGGAATTACCGGGAAATATTTGCTCTTCATCTCCAATTGAAATCACCTCATTTTTAATGGATGAATAGTTAAAGGCAGCATTCCAGGTTAAATTACCTTTCCGAATAATATCATAAGCAATCATCAACTCAAACCCTTTGTTTTCAATCTCTCCGATATTCTGAATAATTTTTCCTCCTCCGTTATAAGCTGGTAAAGCCTTGGCCTGTAAAAGCCCTTTCGTATCCTTTTTAAATATGTCGATTGTTGAATTCAAACGTCCATTTAATGTTGTAACATCCAGACCAGCATTCACCTGTGTTGTCTCTTCCCATTTTAAGTAAGGATTTTCAGCTCCTACAGGTGAATAACCGATATGTGCTGTTGGGCTTCCATACGAATAGACTGATTTTGAAAGCAAAGCCATAGTTCCGTATGGAGGAATAGCCTGATTACCAGTTACGCCCCAGCTAGCCCTCAATTTAAGGTTTTGGAAAGCACTCATATCACTCATAAATCCTTCTTCACTTATACGCCATCCTAATGCCGCTGAGGGAAAGCCACTAAACTTATTATCCTCTCTAAAACGAGAGGAACCATCGATACGATAAGTTGCTGTTAAAAGGTACCGATCTTTGTAAGCGTAAGCGAATCGTCCTAAATATGATTGCAAGGCCCAACGCTCATAATCTGATAAAATACCTTGTGATTGGTTAAGTGATAAATTATGATACCCTACTGATTCAGAAATAAGGTTTGAACCTTCGGCCTTGAAACTTTTAAATGTTCGTGAAGATTGCTCATAACCCGCCATGGCAGTTAAACGATGACCTCCATTAAACGTATTACTATACGTTAAGAACGTACTCAATTGTGCAAAAAGGGAGTTACCATAAGTTCTTGATGAACCAGTAGTTGTACTCACATAGCGATTAGTAAAATCTGCATACTCAACATCACTATTTTCTGCACCCAAAATTGCACTCCACTGCAGTTTATCAGTTAAATCATATTTAAAGGTTGCATTGGCCATTGTAATGGTTTCAAAAACATCATTCATGCGCTCCATAGAAACCATATATGGATTTAGTGCAATAGAGCCGTATTGATCATTGATATTATAAGTACCATCTGCGTTATAGACAGGCTCTGTAGGCGACCAAATTAAAGAGTTCCATATCGAACTTCCTTTTGAGCCGGCCATATCATTGCTATTATTCTTTTCGCTTTTGGTTACAGAAACATTAAAAGATGAATGAAAGCGTTCCGAAATCTGAGCATCAACATTTGACCTTACAGAATATCTTTTTTGTCCGGTATTAACTAAAAGCCCCTTCTGATCAATATAACTTCCGGAAATAAAATATTGAATTTTTTTTGAGCCCCCAGATAGTGTAACCTGGTTATTACTTGTGTAACCTGGCTGAAAAATTTCATCCTGCCAATCAGTACCCCCTTTTTTCCTAAACTCCTCTATTTCTGCAGGGGAAAAAATCTCCGATCCACTATTCATGGCATTAATTAATTCTGCATAAGGGGCGGCTTCTAACAAATCATAGGTATTGGCAATGCGATCAAAAGAATAATTTGAACTTATTTGAACCCGCATTTTATCTGCTTGCCCTTTATTGGTTGTTATCACAATTACACCATTGGCACCTCTTGAACCATAGATAGCAGTAGATGAGGCATCTTTTAAAATCTCCATTGATTCAATATCATTGGGATTTAATTCGTTCAAATCAATATTCATTGCAACTCCATCTAAAACAACCAAAGGATTATTTGAGCCTAACATGGAATTGCCTCCACGAATACGAATTTTAGTTGTCGCACCAGGAGAACCTGAAGTTTGAGAAATAGACACTCCTGCGACACGCCCTTGTATGGATTGGGCAATATCAACAGTTGGCATATCTTTATAATCATCGGCTTTAATAGTGGTTGATGCGCCCGACAAATCACTTCTCTTCATTGTACCATACCCAACAGCCACCACCTCATCTAAGCCAATAGCATCTTCACTTAAAGTTACATTGATCGTTTCCTGATCACCTACTTTTATAGTTTGGGACTTCATACCAATGAAGGAGAATATGAGTACATCGCTCGATTGAGCGTTAAGTGTATACTTTCCATCGATATCTGAAATCGTTCCAGTGGTTGTTCCCTGCACTACTACGGAGGCACCAGGCAAAACCCCTCCGTATGAATCTTTTATTTGTCCGCTAATTTGTTTGGTCTGGGCACTGGCCTCCACCAAACAAAAAAACATTAGAATTGCTATTGCACTAAAGTGCAATAATAACGTTAACCTTTTTTTCATAGTCTGTAATTTAAATTAACACTGTTATATACATATTTGGGTTTATCTTAATCAGAAGGAGAGTATTGCAATCACGCCGGCAATTATTACAAATAGGAGAACGTATAATATATAACTCGCATATTTGAGCCGCTTTATAGAGACATTTGCATCCTGTTGTTTTTGTTTATTCATCATCTATTTCCCTTTCTAAATGCATGCACAAAATCAGTTTTTTTTCACACTCAGAAAGGGCATATTTTTGCAAATTGTCACCTCATTTTAAGCAATAATCAGTCTCTTTATAATTCAGAAAAGGGATTTTTTTACTCAGATTAAGCCGGTAAGCACCTCATCACATGCGACTTAATAATAAGCAAGTTGTTTCATGATTAAAACCTTACGAGCCTGACCATTCCGTTGTGCAAATGCCAAACAATGGATTAGAATATATACAAGTACAAGACCTAAGAAGTAAACTATTTCAAACACGAAACTTAATAATTACATGTGCAAGTGTTTTGAAACGCTGAAAGATAGGTAAGGATTGAAGGCAATAATTGGAGCTTGAAGAGTAACTATTCTTAATTTTATAAACTTTAAGCATTACAAAGGATTATAACCTACCCGCCCCGCGTACAAAACTGGATTCTTTCAAAACCAAAAGCGCTTAAAACTTTCGTTTCAAGCGCTTTTGGTTCTCTACACTCTTCATAAAATAAAGTAGCTGACTAAGAAATATGCGAGATTTATTGTGGAGACAGTTACTAACCACAAAAAAGTCGAGCCAAGCAATAAGAAACTGCGGACTCCTTCTTATCCAATTCATTAATGCATTTGAAGAAAAGGATTCAGCTCTAATTAACTGAACCCTGAAATACTATACTCACACACCTTGTGAGAAAGTGTCAATTAAAACAATCTAAGATGCCTCTAATTAAAACTTGAAGATCTTTTGCTATTGAGATAAAACAAAACATATAATCCTAAAACAAATTTGACCATTTTAACTAAAGTTGCATTTATCTTCATCGTCTAATATAAGTTGTAAGCTACATGAAATCACCCAAAAACTCAAGTATTCATAAGCGCTAAACAGGAAACTAAATTTCAAAATGACTAAGAGCGTAACAAGTTCAATAAGTCATGTTTACTTAATTTTTAATCGCCCCTGTCAATGGGCCTCAATTGAAATAAGGCTCCCAAAAAAGGGCATCGCATATTAACGACACCCTTAGGAATTATTGGATTCTATTTAGAACTTAAGAATTTACAGTTTTTACCAGAAAACTAATGAATAACCACTCTACGCACTACCAATCCAACTTTTACCATATAAATTCCTGTTGGGAGCCCATCTACATCAACCCTTTGTAGTTCGTGAATATTCGTTATTTGTTTCACCAAGATACCAGCTCGATTAAAAATACTTAGTGTATTTCCACCGGCTCCATCGACCGTAAAATAAGTAGTTGCAGGGTTTGGATATATCGCAAAATGTCTGCTTCCTTCCTCAAAAACATTGTTGGCAATATCGTACTGAGCCGTTACAGTTAATGCTGTGGTAACATTATCAAATGCTACATCCCAACCCGTAAAGGTATAACCAACACGCGTTGGATTTGCTGGGGCCGTGGCTGATGAGCCATGATTTACGGTTTCTGTTTTTAGCTCACTGCCATCCCAATCTTCGAAACGCACGCTATAGGTATTAATCGTATATTGAGCCGTTACGGTTAATGCTGTCGTAACGTTATCAAATGCGATGTCCCAACCCGTAAACGTATAACCAACACGCGTTGGATCTGCTGGGGCTGTGGCTGACGAACCATGATTTACGCTTTCTGTTTTTAGCTCACTGCCATCCCAATCTTCGAAACGCACGCTATAGGTATTAATCGTATATTGAGCCGTTACGGTTAATGCTGTCGTAACGTTATAAAATGCGATG
>NZ_JBNGOZ010000019.1:58465-99919 GCF_050589825.1 Carboxylicivirga longa
TTACGCTTTCTGTTTTTAGCTCACTGCCATCCCAATCTTCGAAACGCACGCTATAGGTATTAATCGTATATTGAGCCGCTACGGTTAATGCTGTCGTAACGTTATCAAATGCGATGTCCCAACCCGTAAAGGTATAACCAACACGTGTTGGATTTGCTGGGGCCGTGGCTGATGAGCCATGAGGAACTCCCTCTCTCTTTAGTATCTCACCGTCCCAATCTTTAAAAACAACTGAATGACCTGGTTCATACATAGCTTTCACAATCATATCGGCAACAACATTATCATAACTTGCATCCCAGCCTATGAAAGCAAAATTAGCACGTATCGGGTCTGCTGGAGCAACTGCCGAGGATCCTTGTTCTACCTTTACAGATTCAATCAAAGTGTCATCATAATCTACAAATGTAACAGTGTGGATAACTACAGCATCACCATACACGGCATAACTACTATAAAATCCCGTCATCTCAGTAACGATCTTACTATTTTGATCCTTCCACACTTCATTTTTAAATCCTAAAACATCTGCAGGCAAGTCTATTACAGTCAGATTATCATTATAATCAAATGCCTGAGCACCAATAGATGATATCGAATTGGGAATAGTAAATTGACTAAAATCATTACTGTAAAAAGCCTTATCTCCGATAGACGTTACTGAATTGGGAATGGTAACATTAGTAAGACGGTTGCTATGAAACACAGCTTCCTCAATAGTAGTTATTGAAGAAGGAATAGTGACACTGGTTAATTTGTTGTAAGAAAATGCCCCTTTCCCAATAAAAGTAACTGTAGCGGGGATGATTATACTTGTTAACTCATTTGAAGTAAATGCGTTATTTCCAATCCTATTCACTGAAGCAGGAATGGTAACATTACTTAAGTGATTAAAAGTAAAAACACCGTCGCCAATTTCAGTAATAGAATTACTAATAGTAACACTACTTAAATTGCTATGTCCAAAAGCATAATTCCCAAGTGTAACAACAGAATTAGGTATGGTAAGACTTCTTATACCCGTGCGATAAAAAGCACTCGCCCCAATAGTGCTTAGCGAAGTGGGCAATGTCATATATTGCAAATTAGTATTATCTCTAAATGCACTATTCCCTATTGAGGTAATAGTATTTGGAAAAACGACTTTCATTAAAGGCCCGGCATCAGCTTTAGCAAAAGCATTATCCCCGATTACTCTAACTTCTACTCCACTAAAACTATCTGGAATTTTAATCTGAAATTCACCGGTATCATAGTATTTTATTATTGTACCGGTGGCAGCATCAAAGTCTACATCATCAATCGTTAGAGTATATTGCCCTTTTACTGCCAATGAGCAGATTAGCAATAACGTTAGTACGTAATTTTTTTTCATAGCTAAAAATTGGTTTATATTTATCTTGTTAAGTTCGGATTATTGTAATGGAGTATTAATAAATCTTATTTACACCGAGTTATCATTTATACAGCACATGCAATCGATTCAATTTATTACGCGAGAATCTAATTATTCATCAAGTAACCAATCAAAACATACACAATACAGCCGTACCTAAATGTTTAATCATTACAATTTCCTTTTTTTGATTCCACCCCTTATGATTCTCCCCTTGGGTGTCTATAACTGATTAGCGAATGCTAAATTAATTGATTTGACAGGAGAGCTTGCTCTGTATTGATAGATGCATATTATAAGTTGACCAAATGGGTAGATGACTTGAGATTCATAGAGGTAGCTTTAATAAAGATGAAACGTGAAATCTATCAACACCGAAAAAGAAACTGTAATAATAACTAAGCCGGAGAGATCACAGTTAAATAGTAATAGGAGGCAAACCATAATCTAGGCATACTGCCATACTACAAGAAGATCAATCAATTAGAAATACTACGGTCGGTTCTGCATGCGCTGAAACCGACCGTAGATATATTAGTTAGTGCTTTTTAATAAATATCGTACTTCTACTATTATTGCTATCCGAAACAACCAGCGTGTAAGTACCATTTGACAAGTTATGTATTGGTATATCTTTTATACCAGAACCTTCCTGCTGAACTCGTCCATTCATATCAATAATAACATAAGTGAATGGAGTTTGGTATCCTTTTACATTAATTACCGAGGCGGCTGGATTTGGATATACATCAATGCTTAGTTCAGGATTCACCGGGTTGACCCAGGATGGGTTGCATGAACCTGTGTGCATTCCATCCTGCCATAATAAAAATGGATATCCATTGTTAAACTCCGGATTTATTTTCCAATGATCAAGTGTGCCATTTTCACTTTCCCCGGCAAAATCCCATGCCTTTGAAGTAAAAGTGCACATGTTCTTCATCATTTCGGAACTGTAGGCTATCCCATCACCTACTTTAGAGTAATCGGCAATGGTGTTATCAAACAAACAATTGCGCATGGAAAATTCAGTACGTGACCCAATAAAACCACCCACATTGGCACCTTCGGGGCATTCGATGGTGCTGGCACTATAACAATGCTCGGTGAGTCCATCGGTATGTCCCCACCCCACAAAGCCACCAATAGAAGAAGCTGAGGCGGCTTTGATGGTGGTTCGGGCATAAGAATTTTTGATGGTTGTGCTCAGAAAACCCACAAATCCACCTACGATGGATTCTCCTTGAACACTGCCCAGCGCATAACAATGACTCAATTCAGAACCTCCAAAGCAACCCGCAAAACCACCAATATCGCTGAAATCGGAATACACATTACAGTTTGCATAGCAATTGTAAATAGATGCATTCCACTTTGCGTATCCGACAAAACCGCCCACAAATCCATCGTAAGCAGTTCCGCCTGTCACGTTTCCTTCCGAAAAGCAGTTTTCCACACTTGCCTCTGCGATATTGGCAGCAAAAATGGCCGTGCTACTGCCTCCTACCACCCGGCCGTTAGTAAGGCCCAGGTTTTTAACATGTCCCGACTTAATCAGTCCAAAAAATCCGATATTAGATTCTTCCGGACGATAAATGTATACTGAATCAATTGTAAATCCCTGTCCGTCGTATACTCCGCTAAAGCCATTGGCTGTTATGGTTCCATTGCTATTCTTTATGTATTCCCCTATTGGTCGATAGCCCAAAGGAAGCAGTGGGGTTTTGTTGTTGTTATCGTGATCGCCATAATTCCATGTCTGAGATTTACTAAGATTAATTGAGCACATTTGAATAAAATGTTTATCCCATACACCCGGGTTTTGCGAGATCCATTTCAGGTGACAGGCATTTTCTACTTGATATGGATTTTCTACTGTCCCGTCGCCTTGAATAGACAGCTCAGGATAAAAACAGCAATCATCTAGATTAGCTGTACTTTCAAACCCTTGCCACCATAAAAAGGGGTAGCCATCGTTTACCAATGGATTCATTCCCCAAATGCCCTTACTGTTGTTGATAGTTTCGTGCATAAAATCCCATCCTGCTTCCAGATAAGTACAAGATTGCTGCAAGTCGTATGTGCTCCGTGCTGTAATGAAAGTAAGATTATCTCCGGCGACATCTGTATTGTAAAACGAATTTATAATATTATAATATACACTACCCGATAATTGAGGCGAATTGTTGGTTGAGGAAGAAACCACGCTGTAGCAATTGGTTATCTGGCTTTGAGAACCCGATGCTAACAAGCCGTCCGATCTACCTTCAGCAATATTACCCCGTGCGTAACAGTTGGTTATGTTAGAGTAATTTAATTCACCTGTCAAAAGTCCACAATCATATCCTTTTAGCTCGCCCGAAGCATAGCAATAACTTATATCGGTTTTGTTCGCGGTGCCTATAATACCCCCTACATAATTTCCACCAATGATGATAAGGTCATTAAGACCTAACCTGGTGATAGAGGCCTCTCTTGTATTTCCGAATAAACCAAGAGCATAGGCATCAGGGTTATGCATATACACATTACTTATGGTGAAACCGCCACCATCATAATGACCCATAAAAGCCACAGAGGAAAAGTTGAAATATCCAATGGGTGGAAAGCCCATGGGAACATCCGCGGTGCCCGGGTCATTGTCATGATCATACGGATGCCAACTATGGCTCGGACTTGCATCAATGTTTGCTGTTTGCAAAAAATACTTATTCCATGTGTCCTCATTTTGACTGATCCAGTAGAGGTTTTCGAGAGATGTAATGAGATATGGATTAGATTGTGATCCATCACCTGAAGCTGGAGCGATAGCGGTTTGCGCCTGTAAGCCAGAGGTAAACAATAGTAAAACGAGGATAGCAATATATCCAAAAGCAGCTATTTTTCGCATCATGGTAATTTTAAATAAAACGTGAATGTTATTACATTTTGTTAATATAAAAAACACTATACGCCAATTACTTCCATAAGGATACAAAAATCACCAACTATTATCTAAAAATCATTTATTGATAACCGAAAAGTAAATAAAATAGTATTAGCATTCTTATATTAGCCCCATAAATCCATTCGCAACACAGATCCTTTACCTCATCATTACACCATTTTTGTTCAGCGTGTTAAATAATAATTCCTTTAACAAAACCTGGTAGAGCGTTCAAGATATTTTACGGTACTGCTCTTTATCACAAGACACTTAATAAAAGACTCTTCCATAGATGGTTAATTAACATGGGACTTACCAAACTTAGTACTGGCCTCCCTAATCAATAAAATGCAAAAAAGAAGCTTATCCTTAGTATTGATCCAAGAATAAGCCTTTATCTTTTTGTTTAATGAGTACAACAGGCCTTGACCGCCTCGTTGGTTCTACCCTCATCTTGTTTCTTACCATTATAGGTACCTGTGGCATCCTGGTATACACGAACATAATCAATTTCATACTGTAAAGGAAAAGTAGTGTCGGTGGGGTCACCACCATTGGATCCCAGGGCCAGGTTAAGCAGGAGATATTGCTCTTCGGTAAAGGGTCGGTATCCATCCGGATTAATGGTTTCGTCCAGTGATGTGCGATTCAGCAGGTAATCATCGAGGTAAAGTTCAATGGCAGTAGGTGTCCACTCCATGCGCCAGATATGGTATTTATTGGTCCAATCAGGATCTTTATCGGTAAAAAAAGATATAGCCTGATAAAACTCATCCCATTTGGCAACATGTTTTTGACCTGTACCCCAGGCCACATTGGCTAAGATGGATGGAGAGCCATTTTTGATATAAAACTCCATAATATCAATTTCGCCATTGTCGGGCCATCCCTTTTGCGGATTGATACCAAGCAGCCAGATGGCCGGCCAGGAGCCAAGCTCGGTAGGTATTTTGGCACGTATTTCAAAGCGGCCATATTTCCAGCTGTGCTTATCCTTTGTGATTACACAGGCGGATGTAAATTCAATATTCTCGCGATGACGAGCCCAATCGGGTAATTTATCCGATCCGTATTGAGGGTTTGGCTTATTCACCCTTCGCCCTTCGAGTACCAGACGATTATCTGCACAAAAAGCATTGTCAGGCTGATACCACTGCAACTCACGATTTCGAACGAATCCTTCCTCGTAGGACCAGTTATCAGACTTAGGTTTACCGGGGATATTGAACTCATCGTGCCACACAAGTTTCTTACCATCTACCTGCTGTGGTGCAGGTCTGACATCGGGCTTGTAAGGATTTGTCTGAGCAAGTCCAAGCTGTGCTGCAAAGCACATAATAATGAGATTAATTAATTTTATTTTCATTCAATACATTTTAATAAGAACTAACGCTTAAGGATGATGGATCAACTATTGGTGGCATTATGAAAATGTATTAAATACTTATCGGACGACTATGTCTATAGTCATCCGATAAGTCACATACTTAACCACTCATCAATTCGATGTTATTATTTCCACAACGGATGTTGATCAATATTTTTATTGGCGTCTACTTCAGCCAGAGGAATGGGCCAAACATATTCCTTCTCGCCACGGTAGTTACGCTGCTCATAAAGGAAGTATTGGTGGATACCCGAAAAGAGGCTGCGCTCAGCTTCAATATTATCCACCGCCTGCTTTAGCTCTTTCCAGCGATACAGGTCAAACAGACGCAAACCTTCAAAAGCGGTCTCTACTCTTCGCTCGTGCTTAATCAAGGCCAGTAAAGCATCACGATCGAGCGCTGTACCCTCCACTTCTTCCACCGATGGCATATCCACACGGGCACGCACCTCGTTAATAAGGTGGGTTACATCGGCATATACATAGTCTCCTTTCTGCACCATGGCTTCGGCCAGTGACAGTAACACTTCAGCATAGCGGATGACATAAAAATCCTGTCCACTATCCCATGAATCACTTGAAGATTGAAAAGGATCAAAATATTTATAAACATAAACCGTTGACCGTGAAGCAGCCGCACCACCATAAAACTCAGCAGTGTTATTGCCCCATTTCATGCCCGGCACAAATAAAGTCGCCTTTAAGCGTGGGTCGCGGTTATTGTAGCGCAGGGCGTCGGGACGGTTATTCTGCAAGTCATTCTCTCCTTCTTCATACAACGGCGATTGGTGGGTTGGCAATCCATCGGTGCAATGGTAGGCTTTGGCCAGGTCAAGCGATCCATTGATGGCTTCCAATGGTGTATCCCAGTGGGCAGCAAAAGATGATCCCTCTTTTAGTCCGGGGCCCTCGAAGCGCACACCAAATATTACCTCATTATCAGCCTCACCCTCACGAGTAAACAAAGCAGCATAATCATCGGCCAGGTCGTAGCCCAGCGTCATCACCTTATTATAATATTCAATGGCTACTTCCCATTTTTCATTGTAGAGCGCAACACGGCCCAGCAGACTCCAGGCAGCTCCTCGGGTAATATGTCCGCGACTCTCGGGCTCAACAGGTAGTGCATCGGCGGCCTCTTTGAGGTCTGTGATGATGGCATCTACAATGGTAGCACGATCTGTTTTGCCAGTCTCAGCCTCATCCATACCACGATCCTGTGTTAGAAAAGGTACATCCTGATAGGTCATCGTAAGATTCAGATACATAAGGGCTCGAATAGCAATCGCTTCTGCCTTATAGGTAGCCTTTTTTGAAGCATCCATATCAATACCTTCAATGCGAGTTATTAGCGCATTACAGCGATTAATAACTTCATAGCTTGCCTTCCAGAAATCACCCACCTGCCAACTGCTGGGCGTATGAATACCATTGGTGATATCATAACCGGCCATCCAGCCGTCCCAGTTAAAGTGACCACCGTTGTCGGTCATGGCATCCATAAAGAAAAAGCCATTTTCCCAGGGGCCTCCGTTATACAGAAAACCATTCTGCAAGCCATCATAACAGGCCGCCAGTCCCATCATTGCATCTTCGGGTGTTTGCCAGAAGGTTTCATTCGATGAGCCCGTCAGTGATTTTTTATCCAGAAAATCATCGCTACAGCTCCAGCTGATTAACGAAAGTAAAAGGGCGAAATATAATAAATTATGTCTTTTCATTATTTAATAGTCTTTAAAATGAAACATTTACACCAAAGGAGAAAGTCTGTGTATTCGGGTGCACATCATTGCGCATATCACCACTTGTCTTTTCCGGATCAAAATTATCAAGGCTGGTAAATGTTAATAAGTTCGAACCGGCCACATAAGCGCGTAAGGACTGCACACCTAATCCACTGAGTAGCTCAGGCTTAAAATTATAACCTATCTCCAGCGACTTCAAACGCAGGTAGTCGGCCTTGGTGAGCCAAAATGATGAATACTTATCGTTATTGGTTTCACCCAGGCGTGGCATGGATCCGTCGGTGTTATCAGACGAATAGCGATCGAGCCAGCGGGTAGTCATGTTACCGCCGTTGGACAGGGTGGTTTGCTCCCAGTTATAACGGTCGATACCGCCAACACCTTGCCAAAACATACTCAAATCGAAGTTCTTATAGCTAAAGCCCAGGTTAATACCATACTGAAATTTAGGGAATGGATTACCGATAATCATACGGTCATCGTCATTAATATTACCATCACCGTTCACATCTTCATACATAATATCGCCAAGTTGCGGTGCATTACCATATTGGGTAATCACGGTTTCAACTCCATCAACAACAGTAGTGCGTTGCAGATCGGCCTCGGTGCGGTAAAGACCTAAAGACTTCAGTCCGTAATAAGAATTAATAGCATATCCTTCGCGATTCACGGTGTTAAAACCATAATCGGCAATCCCCTTGTTATCAACAATCTCGTTATCTACCGATGACAGGTTAAAACCCACTTGCCAACTAAAGTCGTTTTTTATTTCGCGATAATTAGCCGCCAGCTCCCAACCACGGTTGCGCACTACCCCAGCATTTTGATAGGGTGCTGACAAAGCGCCCAGGAATGATGGTGGCATGGCCAGGCGCAGTAGGATGTCAGAAGTTTCTTTATTAAACCAATCGGCTGTAAGGGTAAGCTTATTATCGAAGAAGGCGGCATCCAAACCAATATCAGTAATGGCTGTTGTTTCCCACTTCAGTTTATCATTGGCAATATTAGGCTTTTTCAATCCGGCGGCCAGGTTATCGCCAAAATAATAATTGGCTCCCACAATCAGCGACTGCATATAGGCATAGTTACCAATTTCCTGGTTACCTAACTTACCCCAGCTACCGCGCAGCTTCAAGGCTGTAAGGAAATCGAGGTTTTCCATAAAACTTTCTCGGTCGATATTCCAGCCCACTGAGAAAGATGGGAAGGTAGCATAACGGTTTGCTTTGGGCATACGCGAAGAACCATCATGGCGAATATTCATCTCAAACAGATATTTTGAGTTGAAATTATAGCCCACGCGTCCGAAGAAGGACTGCAAACTATTTTCGTAGGCCGAGCCTGACACTGTAGGGTTAACAGAACCTCCGTCGAGTTCATAAATATTGTTAGTTGGGAAGCCTTCGATGGAAGCCGATCCCAAATCGGTGCGCGACTGCTGTGTGGAGTGCCCCACCATAACAGTTAGATCATGCTCGCCAAGGTCTACCTGATAATCGAAAACATTCTCATTCAATATGGTAGAAGTCTTTACATACGAATCTGCTAATCGGTTGGTCTTATCCTCGGCCAGCACATTGCCATTAACATCATACTTTTTGCTGGTAGGCTTAAAGGCTGAAACATCCTGACGGTATAGTTTATACGCCAGGTTAGTTCTGAAACTAAGATTTTTCAGGATATCGACCTTTGCAAAAGCTTTACCGTCGAAATGCGTCTGCTCCTGAGTTTTGTTACCCGCGTAAATATCATGAATAGGATTCTTGAAAATAGTGTGCGACAAGGAGGTACCATCCATATAGGCATAATGACCATTACTATATTTCACCGGCACGGTAGGACGTGTAAACCAGGTAATCATGCGCATCAAACCCTCGCCGGACACCGACGTTAAGGGCTCCTGAACATCTTGCTTGCTACCCGACACGTTTAGCCCAAAAGTAAGGATGCCTACCTGCGAGTCGATATTAGAGCGAAAACCGTAACGTTTACTACCGGTATTCAGCATTATACCATCCTGGTCGCTGTACTGGGTAGAAAACATATAACGCGTATGCTCATTACCTCCGCGCATCGACAGGTGATGCTGATGCATGGGTGCCGTACGAAACATCTCATCCAGCCAATCGGTATTGGCAAAATTATCAGGGTCAGATCCGTCATTTAGCTTCTGAATCATTTCAGGTGTGTAAATATCAGCACCCTTGGCTTCGTTAAAAGCGACGGCCCAGTCGGCGCTATTCAAATAATCGGCCAATACTGTAGGGCGCTGAATAGCCACACTACCGGCATAGCTAATGGTAGGCTTTTGATTCTGCCCGCGCTTGGTGGTGATTAAGATCACACCATTGGCAGCACGCACCCCGTAGATAGAGGCAGAGGCGGCATCTTTTAGTACCGATACATTTTCTATGTCGTTAGGGCCAATCTGCGACATCTGCGACACGGTGCTCTCCACCCCATCGATTAACACCATGGGGTCGTTGTTATCGCTAAGGGTACCAATACCACGGATGCGAATCTGCGGACTGTCCTTACCGGCCTGACCCCCATTGTTGGTAAGTACTACTCCGGGCAAGCGACCCTGCAGCATATTGGCTGTGTTGGCCACCGGTGTATTCACCACATCATCGAACTTAACAGCGGCAACCGACCCTGTTAGGTTCACTTTTTTCTGAGAACCGTAGCCCACCACTACCACTTCATCCATGCCAATGTTTTCAGCTTCCAGCACCACATTAAGGCGCGACTGACCAGCGACAGCTGCTTCAGTGGTTTTCATTCCAATAAAAGAGAATACCAATACTGCATCATCGCCCTGAAGCGTGAAAGCATAATTACCATCAAAATCGGTGATGGTACCGTTTGTTGTGCCTTTCTCCAGCACCGTTACTCCCGGAACAGGCTCGCCGGCCTTGTCTTTCACATTACCGGAAATACTTAGCCCTTGTGCATACGAACTGAATGTTATAAACATTACAAGTCCCACAAAGGCCAGAAACTGTTTCAATCTTCTGCGTGTTGTTTTCATGCGTTTAATTTTTAATCATTCTGTAAGTCATTTGGGTAAACTTTTTTACACACCTCATCAGCAAACAAGACTATAAAGCAAACTGCCTACTATAATTATCAATAGTAAATAGAGTAAATACATATTGCGCTTTAGTTGCTTCATTCGCTTATGTAAAAGGTGCGATTGCTGTTTTTTAACGGACATAAGAATTCATTAACTTTTACAGTGGCAAGGTTGTTAATAAATGTTGTCAGCAAGGGACCAATAACTTCAAAGAAGAGGCATAAACCATGAATTATTGCAGGGAAATTCTTATCAAAAAAGGGACATTGGCATGCAGTGAGAAAATATTAAACACTATGATACAGCCCAATACACAGGACAACTCAAGCAACAAAATAAAAAACAGAAGCGAGAGTAAATTTCACATTTAAGGACATTTATTACTTTTTACGATACTCGCTTGGAGTAAGCCCATGGGCCTCCTTAAAATGACGACGGAATGTTTTGACTTCCTGATAGCCCAATTTCTCCACAATTTCTGTCACAGTAAAATTGGTTTCCAACAGGTATTGTGCTGCCTTTTTCATTTTAATACCCATGATAAAATCGCGTGGTGTCTGCCCGGTCACTTTTTTGATTCGCCGGTAGAACGTTGAACTACTCATGGCTAAAATGACGGCCAGCTGTTCGCTGTCAAAGGTGGGGTTATCCATATTTTGCTCTACCGCCTTCAAGGCTTTCTCAATAAAAACAGCATCGGTATTCGACAGATCTATCTGGGAAGCTTCGAGCCGCACTTGTTTGGCATATTTATCGCTTAGCTGCTGACGCAGGGCAATGAGCTGCCGTGCTTTCTCAAGAAGTAACTCGGGACTAAAAGGCTTTGTGAGGTAGGCGTCGGCACCCGTTCTTGCGCCATAGAGTTCATCCTCAGGTAAACCTTTGGCGGTAAGCAACAGCACCGGAATGTGCATTAGTCGTTCATCCTTTTTTATGCGGGCACACAGTTCATAACCATCCATACAAGGCATCATCACATCGGAGATAACCAGGGCAGGCTGATGCTCCACTACACAGTTGAAACCTTCCATGCCATCGGCAGCAACGAATACCTGATAATATTGACTCAAAAGCTCCAGCAGATAATTTCGCACGGCCTCATTGTCCTCTACTATCACAATAGTATGTCCTTCCGATTTATACTTCAAGGATGGCAAATCAACGGCAGTTTGGGCCACTGCCTCATGCACGGGCTGCTGCCTGGTTGATACCTCTTCACTAAGCTTCACCTCATCGGTGGCAAAATGAGTATTCCCCAAGGGTAAAGTCAAGGTAAAGCGCGTCCATTCATTCCTCTGGCTATCCACTTCAATGCTTCCATGGTGCAGATCAACATAGGACTTAACCAGGGCGAGGCCCACACCCGATCCGACACCCAAACGCATTGTGCCCCCCTGGTAGAAGCGCTCAAACACATGGCTCATCTCTGTCTTTGACAAGCCCTCACCATCATTGGTCACACTCATCACCAGTGACTCACCTTTCACTTCCAGGTGAAACCCAACTTTACCGGGCTTACCTGAATACTTAAAAGCGTTGGACAGCAGGTTATCGAGTATCAGCTCCAAACGCTCCTGATCGGCATATACCTCTTGCATGCCGACCTTAATATCGATTTTCAGCACCTGAGCGGATACTTCGGTCATCCCCCTAAACTTAGCCAATACATCGTTCACAAAAGGCACCACATCAAATGATGACACGCACAGCTTTATTTTACCCGTGTCTATCTTACGAAACTCCATCAGCTGATTGATCAAACGCTGCAGCTGTCTGGTATTTTTACTTATCAAACCCAACTTATTGCTTATGTAATTCACGGGAGTGGTTTTTAAATCCCTGGCCATTAACTCTGCAAGAGGAGCAGTGATCAGCGTTAACGGCGTGCGTAACTCATGCGAAATATTGGTAAAAAAGTTAAGTTTATACTCGGTGAGCTGATGCTCTTTCTCAGCATTAATCTTCTCTAGTCTGATCGTATTATTCAGCCGTTCCATCTGCAACTGAAACTTCATAATTAGCATAACAACCAAAATAATAATGATAAGATAGAGGAGCAAAGCATACCATGTTTTCCACAGAGGAGGGTGAACCACGATGGGCAGACTGCTTATTTGGTCAGACCAAACACCATTGGAATTGGTAGCTTTCAGGCGTAGTGTATAATCACCAGGTTTTAGATTGCTAAAAGATAAGAAACGACGCGGACCAATTATCTTCCATTCATCATCAGCACCTTCCATTTGATAAGCATACTGTATCTTATGCGGCGCCTTAAAATCAAGGGCAGCAAACTGAAAAGACACCTCCCGCTCAACATGAGTCAGCTCCAGCCTTTTGATGGCATTTAAGGAAACGTTAATCAAACCATCGTCGGCCACGGATACTTCTTTATTGAGCACTTTAAAAGCGGTGAATACAGGCTTTGGGCGGGCTCTATTAATCCCAATATCTGCGGGCACAAAAGAAGTAACACCCTCAGAGCTTCCAAAAAAGAGAGTATTATCCTTTGCTTTAAAGCAGGCTGCCTCTGAGAAGTTAGAAACTCCCACTCCGTCCGCGTTATCGAAATTAAGCACCTGTCCCTTCACGGTATCAAGTGCCGATAATCCGCCATTGGTGCTGATCCATATTCGCCCCTGCTCATCCTCCAGTATGCTGTTGATATAATCATCAATAAAACCATCGGCTTTTCCATAATAACGGAGCGCACAGCTATCGGCATGAACCTGCGTGAGGCGGTTGAGTCCACAAGGAGTGCCGAGCCATAGCTGATCATGGTCATCAATATGTGTACACAGCACGATATCGCATAAGAGTCCCTTATCGGCTATCAACATGGTGTTGAGTGAGCTAAAAGTCCCCCGATTACTGTCATACTTAAACAAACCATTGTAGGTGGCAATCCATAGCGCTTCCTTCCATTTAAATATATCGGTAATACGATTCTCAGGAAGGTAAGCATCTTCATTGCGACGGCTAAAATGTTGCTTCAACTGATAAATCTCCTGCTGCTTTTGAAAATGATAGAGCCCCCACTGCTGCGTACCCAACCACAAATTATTACCGTCGAAATACAATGACTGCACCTTCTCAGCCATTTCCAGATCGGGACTACTGAAGCGATTTGCCGCCGGACTTAGTTGAGGCTGTCCCTGCCTGCTTTCCTCAACCACAAACAATCCTTCATCGGCACTCACCCAAATACGCCCTTGCTCATCACCTACTATGGCTTTTATCACCAGTGATTGGGCAGCTATCGTCGCATCATCTTCAGCGAAACCAACCGGGCGAAAAACCTTGTTATTTGTTGAGATAAAAAGCCCATTACCCTTAGTTCCCAGCCACAATCGGCTTGAATCATCACTATAAACTGCATTAATATGGCACTTAAGAACATTATTGGCTGTCTCAATATGCAGCACATTAAAATTTGACTTTTTATACAGATGCACGATACCACCGCCATCGGTACCCAGCCATATATTGTCCTTATCATCTTCAAAAATATCCAGTATCACATCATAATCCAGGCGAGCGCCCAATCCCCTATCTGGCGCGATATTAATCTTATGAAACTGCTGCATCTCCTTATCAAACAGAAAGAGTCCTTGTCCCCAGGTGCCGACAAGAATATTTCCATCATCCAATTGCTCAAGCGAATAAGCATCTTTCAGGGTAAAGGAAGGATCCGATGACTTGAATTGCTGGTAAGTGTTATCAAGGTAATTATAACGTATCAGATGCGTTTCCCATCCCACCAGCCAAAGAAAAGGCTCCTGTTCATCCACAATAATTTCTGTGAGGTCACCCTCTAACGCCAGGGGTTGTGTTATGTTACCATCCACTGCTTTAATTAACCCAAGGCCAGTACCGCACCATATTGTGCCATCGGTAGTTTGTACAATGGACGACACTTTTTCATTATCCATCAGCTGAACTAAGCTATCCGTGCCCTGCATCTGGCACCACAGTCCGCTGTACCACCCACCAAACCACCGGTTGCCCTCCCTATCTTCGTGCAAGGCAATAAGCCGCTTAGGCTGATGGCCATCATTCCGGCGCGGCTCAAATTGCTCAGTATGGCTATTGTATTTACAGAAACCGCCCGATTTAGTTCCAATTAAAATATTTCCCTCACCATCGGCCCGTAAAGTTTCTATGGAAGCTCCGGATAAACCACCCTGCCCAATTTCCTGGGGTTTAAACTGCTTAAAGGTATAACCATCGTAACGATTAAGACCTCCCCGCGTGCCAAACCACATAAAACCGTATTTATCGCGGGCAATGGAGGTCACCTCATTTTGGGTAAGGCCATTGGAGGTACTGTAGTATGAGCGGGAATACGTTGAAAGATGCTGCCCCTTAATGGGCAGAAATACACACAAGGATAGTAAAAAAAGAACACATGGTCTCACAATAGAATAATTAGCTGATAATAGGATATAAACGGATTTTAGCGCATCAAAAATAAAGTAATTATGCGAAATTGCAAGTCACAACATTAGACCAAAAAAGGGAACTCGCCGTAGCTCATTCCCTTTTTAACAAGTTTGTATTTCAATCTTATAGATTCTTATCGGGGTAAAGGGTTTTCCACTGTTCCCCTTGGTTTTTCAATTTCATATCGAACCAGGCCATGATGGTATTGTGCCATTTCAGACGCTTATGATAATTCATAATGATATGATTTTCGCCATCGATCAGCACCATCTCCACCTCCTTGTCCAGTATCTTTAGGGCAGCATAAAACTGAAGACTCTCACCCACCGGCACATTGGTATCAGCCGTGCCATGCAGCAAGAGGATAGAGTTTTGGAACTTATCGGCATTAAACAGCGGGCTATTCTCCACATAAATATCCTTCCGGTTCCAGGGATAGCTATTTTTTGTGGCGCCTGCACTGTAGGAATAGCCCCAGTAGCCTTCGCCCCAATAACTGGTAATATCACTGATACCGGCATGAGATATGGCCGTCTTGAAAATATCGGTACGTGTTTGCAGGGTCATGGTCGTGAAACCACCGTAGGAAGCACCAATACATCCTACATTTTCGCTGTCGGCAGCAGGATGCGCCGCCAAAAACTGTTGGGTGCCATCAATAATGTCATCAATGGCATCGCGTCCCCAGCCATTCACATGCAGCGATGAGAAATCCTGCCCAAAACCTATAGCACCACTGGGCTGCAGTACATAAACCATATAGCCGGCAGCGGCCCATATATTTTTAGGATAACGACCACCAAAAGTACGTGACGTTGGAGTGGTACCCCCGTAGTAATAGACGATTACAGGATATTTCTTAGCGGCATCGTAGTTGGGCGGATAATAAACGCTACCCTTTATGGTGGTGCCATTTTTATTTACGAAATTCCAGTCTTCGGTTTTCCCAAGCTGTATATCTTTGTAAAGATTTTCTTTGGGGAAACTAATGCGTGTGCTTTTGCTGTTCTTAGGATTCAGCGCATAAAGCTGCTCGGGAGTGTTGATGCTAGTACCCTTATAGAGCGCCACCGGTGCCTTTTGTGCCATGTCGATACGACTAATCACCTCCACGGGCAAGTTATATGGGGTGAAACGATTTTTTTTCAGGTCGTACTGATACAACTTCACATAGTCCTCATCGGTAGCCGTTAAATAAATGGTATTCTCATCGTGCCAGGAAGCCTGTTTTACGGCAGGATCAAAATCACGCGTTAAGGCACGAGCTTCACGGGTTTTTAAATCGAAAAGGTACAACTGCGTATCATAGACATTGGGCTGATGGCCGGTGCTTACTTTTACACCCAGTTCTCCGAAGGCCTCTGGCGAACCGCTTACCAAAAGCTGTTTCCCATCGGGAGAATACTGACAAGTACCCCCATAAAGTTTATCCTTCCACAAGGTATCCAACGCCAGTGTATTAATATTCATCTGATAAAGGTTCTGCCGCGAGAAAGGTACAGCCGTATAATCGCGCTGCGAGGTAGAGAAAAGAAGGTGTTTACCGTCGGGGCTAATGTCGTGCAGGCTTGTACTGAGATGCCCAAAGGTAATACGCTTCACCAGCTTACTGTCCAAATCGAGCTTGTAGAGAAAGTAACGGGTACGGAAATAGGGCAGGCGATCATCATTGCCAAATATCCTTTTCATGTCACCGGCCTTATCCGCCTTATCGGCATGGCTAAAGATGGCATAATCTTCGTTGGGTGACCAGTTTAGGTGACCCAGATTCTTAAGTCCGGCAGCTACCCTTTCTTCTGTGTTGGCAGCCACATCATAAAGATACACGTCGGTTACGTCATCACGTTTTACCGTATAGGAGATACGGTCTGTAGATGGCAGCCACTGCGCCCCCGCAAGATCACCGTTACGAAATAAGCGCAAAGTACTTTGCTTAGTGAGATCATAGAGGCGCTTAGTGCTAATGTTTTTGCCACTGCCAGCCAGCACCTCTGCCTCATTAATCAAAGCATATCTGCCGGAGGGCGACACCTGCACTGACTGCACATAATCCCCGTTCATCACATCATTTATACTCATAGTACGCGTCGGATCGAGGCTCCACCGAATACTGGCAGTGGTATCACCCGTAGCTTTAAGTGAAGTTGCCAGAGTAAGTGTACTGTCGGCACTCAGCATTTTAAGCATTAAATGGTGCTTACCCTGTAACAGGGTAAGATCAGTGTTAACCACCTGCTTTGCAACTGCAGCCTGGGTCTTTACCTTCTTTCCATCAAGATAAACTTCAAAAAGTCCGTTGCTGACTACCGACAGGCTGGCTTTGGTATAACGATCGCTGCTGATATAAGCACACAAACGTGTTAACTGATGGGGCGCATTGATGCCCGGAACCAGGCTATCCGATGCCACAGTAATACTTGGCAACTGATTACATTCCTGCCCCTCTCCAATCTGGGTCTTCGTCAGCAAATCACTCATCTTAAATTCCTGATTGTCCACGGTTTTGTGGTCGGCAAAGGCCGGTTTAGCCAGCTGCTGCACCCCCGCCATCTTCCAGGTGGCCCAATCGGTTTGGCGCTGCGCCAAAATACTTGTTGTGTAAACACACAATAAAAGAAGTAATGGTATTTTTCTCATCTGCATATATAATATTTGAATGTATCTTAACTCGGCTTATCAGCCTTTATCGTACGTACTATTCACGCAAGGCCAAACTACGAAAGTAAAGCATATTCTCAACTTATGCTATGATAAAACACAGTGTAAAACCGTCCGTCTGCATGATGAGATTATTTAATGATGATTGTGGTGCATATTAAAAGAGGCCGCCTCTTTCGAGACAGCCTCCACAATAAAATGACTAAATTTTTAAGAGCTACAGCTCCTTACCGTAGGCACTTAACTCTCGGATAGCGGCAATAGTTTGGTTACCACCCGAATCGGGAACAATCATACGAATATAGCGTGCCTGGGTTGCCTTTACAGCATATACAAGCGGCTCGGTTGTATTTTCAAAATCGAAACGTCCAACAAACTCCCAGTTTTGACCATCAATACTGGTTTCAAAGTCCAATAAGTAAATTGGATTGTTGGTACTACCACCCCGTGGCAATACTTCTATTTGAGAAATCAGACACTCCTTAGCCATATCGATTGTAATTTGATAAGGCAGTGGATCGGAACCACCGGCCCATGCACTGTGCCAAAATGTTCTTGGATTATCGTCAATCAAATGAATGGCCAAACCTCCATTGCCCCATTGTCCTTCCGCAGGCTCCTGAGTAGTAAATGACTCAATCGTCCACGCGGCTTTAGGAAGAAGGTCGCCCATTAAAGAAAAGGTGTAGTATAACTCATCATCTTCTTCAATTTTTATGACATCGGTGGGTTCACCATCCAGTGAACTTTCGAGCGAAGCAATTTTAAAAGGCATCATATAGTTGCCTGGCATAATCTTATCCTTATGCAACTGATAAGCCGCTATTACTTCTTTCGTTCCATTGGGCAAGTCGATACTTTCCGGTGCCGTATACATCGTTTCGGGCAACAATGAGTAAAAGGTTCCATTATCGGTATTGTACGCATCTACGAGCTCCTGGCTTACATTAAGATTAATATGAATATCCCATTTATTGGTGAACTCCACACCTAGTGCGACATCCATAGAACTTAGGTTATCGGCAGTTACGTCAATTTCATACATACCAGCATTTAAAATTCTCACCTTAGGCTCAGAAACAACGAAGTTTAAAAACATTTCATTTCTACCATCGACAATCGAAAAACCATCAAGTTCTTTCATAACAATGGGTAAAACAAACTTTTCATCTCCGTATGCCTGATATTTGAGAATTTCCTCAGGGTAATACTCCAAATTAATTTGCACATTGCTTTCACCAGCCGGAATTACCACTGGTTCATCAGACAAAGAGTAACAAGACTCCGGCAATATTTCAAAGTTTTTACCCTCAAAATCATTTAAAGAATCCAATAATTCAGGCTGAATTGTAAACAAAACCTTACTGTCACCATTCTCAAGGCCACCTACTGAAATCCAAATTGGCTCAGAATAAGTTTCTCCAACATCGTAGGACACGATCTTTTTCAGGCCCGGCGTTGCAATGGAAAGGACACCGGGTGCCATTCCCTCCGCGTCGAAATTGTCCTTACAGCCAAAGGCACTTGCAAGCAGAAAGATCGTTAATGTATAATATAATAGATTTTTCATAGTTTATAATTTTTAATAAATCACCACATTATCTCTAGCGCCATCCTGGATTCTGCACCAGTGCACCATCTGACTTTTGCATTTCATGAAAAGGAATAGGCTGCAAATACATCTTACGCTTAAAAATATTGCGCTGCATCTTGGTTCTTTTAAAGAAGTTGGATTTATCGCCAGCCATATTCATGCCATGCATGTCTCTGTTTTGTTGCCCCAATAACTGATCAGCGATCATCCAGCGACGGATATCGAAATAGCGCTGTCCTTCGGTGGCTAGTTCAACACGGCGTTCGCGCATGATGGCTAAGCGCTGTAGCTCTTTATCCCCTGCAATCGACGCATTTAGAGTTTCAATAGCAGGTAATCCGGCACGTTCTCTTACGCGATTCAAATAGTCCAATACATTAGGATCAGCCGGATTAACTTCATTCAATGCCTCGGCATAAAGCAAATAAAAATCGGCTAAGCGGAAAATAATTGAAGGGCGAAACTGAGCAGCAACTCCCGGATGACGCTTATGAACCGTACGGTTAAAGCGCTTATACAACAGATAACCTGTCTCTGTATGCTGCCCGGTACGGTCATTGCCAGAACCAAAATGAAATTCTATAACATTATCAGAAATATGCCAGCGACGCCCTTGAAAAAATACTGTATTATAGAAACGAGGTTCGCGATTCACCCACATATTAAATATTTCGTCACCATCAACAGTAGAAAACCCTTCTTCTGAATAAAGTGGTGACCCCGGTAAAAAGTCTTCATCCTTAATTGGGAGACCATCTGCCATGTAGAAATCATCCACCAGCTCCTGATAAATGCCGATATTGCTAATACCATTGGGCTCACTGCGCGGAGTACAACGTCTGTCAAAAGCATCACCGTTCATACCACCCCAGTTATTATTAGCTGTCGCCCAGATTATTTCCTCGTTATAAGTCTGAAATAATTCATAAACATCCTCCATGGGGTTATCCGTATCATAGAGGGCATAACGTCCGGCATCGGCATAGTCGATAAAATCTTTCAAGGCATTCTTTGCCTTTACCCATTTCTCTGCGTCATAATCGGGATACATTCTAACATCCTGGCCAGACTCACCATAAGGTGTCATAACACGTAATGCTTCAGAATATCCTCCATTAAACAATGGACTGGCGGCATACATCCATAGCTTAGCTCTTACAGCTAAAGCCACCCCTTTAGTAGGCAAGGCAAGATATTGCTGATCCTCAATGGGCTCTTGTTCGAGCTCCTCAGCTACAGCTAAAAGTTCTGAATCGATATAATTAATTACCTCATCAAGCGGTGCACGGGGGATATCCAGATTTTCATTGGCATCAAAAATATGATCTTTCACCAAAAGAATAGATCCGTATTGTTCAAAGAGAAGATAGTGATAATAAGCACGCATAAAACGCACATTCGCCTTCATTTCTGCTACTTCCTCTTCGGTTAAATCAGCCGCATGAGGCCCATCAGGCTCAATGGGCTTAACTCGAGATAAGAATATATTTGCCTGACGAATCAATTTATAAGCATGCCCCCAACGGTGAAACTTAACCGTTGATTCGTTTTTATCTGCAATCACGTAATTACGAGCATCTCCATAACCGGGGTGTACTTCATCACAAATACCGGCCCACGGATTAGAGAAACCACCCGCACTCACAATTCCGGAATAATCCGGAATACCTGTAAATACATTGGCATAGTAACGACGGGTATAATCCACATTATCAAATACCTGATCCAAATCCTGTAATCCATCTGCTAACTCGTCAGATACATCCAGATAATCAGTACATGCACTTAAGTAAGTGAAAAGTGCGAATACTAAAATTATTATCTTATTTGCTTTCATATTCTAATCTCCTTCTCTAAAATGTTATATCTAAACCTACTGTAAAAGTGCGTGCTAATGGATAATTTAATCCTCCATTTGAGTTACCCGACTCAGGATCGAAATGTTTAATATCGTCCCACAAGGCAATATTATGCCCCATCACGTACAAACGAGCGTGCTCAAGTCGCAGGAAGCGAAGATCGTTTTTGCTGAAGTTGTAACCCACTTCCAGGTTTTTAAATCGTAAAAAGGAACCGTCTTTCAACCACCAGGTACTTGGCACCTGATTATTGGCATTGGCTGATCCATTGCGATGTAAACGGGGCATTAACACATCCTGACTTGGATTTTCAGGAGTCCATCTATCCAATGCAAAGGTGCGATAGTTAGATTGGTCTACACCCCATGCAAAGGGATACCATCCTTCCGGTGTTGCACCTCCCAAACGCACAGAGGTATTGGCCACTCCCTGGAAAAAGGCATTGGCATAAAAACCCTTGTATTGAAGAGATACTCCAAAACCATAAACAATTTCTGGCACACTTGGGTTACCTACACCTCGTACCTTATCATAGGCATCAATAATTCCATCACCGTTAATATCTTTGTATTTAATATCACCCGGTCCTATCATACCACCTAAAGTAGGCTGAGGCAGATGGTCGCGCAAGGTGTAGTTATTTGTACCATTGGGATTGGTGCCGATAATAAAATCATTATCAGTGTATAAGCCATCAGCAATGTAAACCGTATTTTCATTTACACGCGTACCGGTAACGCTCATCCATGGGTAAGGCTGTTCCAACTCGTCATACTCAACAATTTTGTTCCGTGCGAAGGTAAATGTGGAGCGCACGCCCACTGTAAAATCGCCAAAACTCCTTTTACCATCTAATGACGCATCAATACCATGGTTTTTAACAATACCATAGTTTTGCCATGGGTCTGAACGAAACCCACCCACCTGTGATACAGTGCGGCGTTGCAGCAGAATGTCCCTACGCTCTGAGTTGAAATAGTCCACCATCAAATTCACTTTATTATTCATAAAGCTCATTTCAACACCCACGTTTTGCTTGGTTTCAATTTCCCATGAAAGGTATGGTGCAGCAAATCGGTTCTCATAGATTCCGTTCCCAATTGTGTTAGTACCTCCGTTATCACCAATCCCCTGACTGAAACCGGGACCATTTGTGGTAAAGGTAGCACGGTACAGAAAACGTTCACCCCCAGTATTATCATTACCCGTAATACCATAAGAGTAACGCAGTTTCATGTTGCTAATGATCTTACGCAAGCCTTCCGGATAGAAGGGTTCGTTAGAAATATAATAGGCAGCCCCTACCGATGGGAAAAATCCAAAACGGTGCCCCTTGGCAAAAGTTTCAGAACCCGAAAAACCAAAGTTTGCTTCTACAAAATAACGGTCGCTAAAACCATAGGTAAAACGGCCTACGGCACCCTGCTTACGAAAAGGAAGCGCATTATTGGCATGTTGTGATTCGCGCTGATGATACAATAACATACCACCTACCTTGTGCATATCATCAAAGGTACGGGAATAATTAACGGCTCCCTCAATATAAATATGCTTCGTATTGCTTGAGCTGGTATTTGGGTTGGATAAATCGGGTTGTCCGGAAACAACTTGTGTATAGTTCAGGCTGCCGTCTTCGTTACGACTATCAGCATGGTAACGCGATGGATTAAAAGTACGACGCGAGTAAAAATTACTGTCAAAGTCAAAGCTTACATTCACTTTTGCCGAAAGCCCTTTGGTTACAAAGTCAAGTTTTTGGTTAACCCCAACCTTAGACTGCATGGATGTACGCCACTCTTTGGCATAGCCCGAATGCATTAATAGGTTCCAGGGATTACGCATATTGGCATCACGCTCTTGTGGATAAGTCGCAATAACACCATCGCTATAGTATGCAGGAAACACGTGCGGAGGTGTAATCAGCATTGACCTAAATATCTGCGGTGTACCGGTGCCCGGAAAGGTGTTTTCAAGATACTGACCTGCCAAATCCACTTTAACAAGGGTAGTTCGCGTTACGTCTAGGTCAATATTAGAGCGAAGGTTATAGCGATTCAACCCAATACTTGTATCATACTTATCGGTTGGGTTTTGCTGGAATAACCCTGACTCGTTATAATACGCTCCGGAAACGAAATAGCGAGCCCTCTCGGTACCACCTTTTACATTTAATGTATAACGGTGGTTTGAAGTATGATCTTTAAGCATCAAATCCAACCAATTGGTATTTGGATAAAGATCCGGGTCTTCATTGTTACGATATTTGTCAATAAGTTCTTCGCTAAATAATGGCGATTCGCCATCGTTCGTCATAGCCTCATTATACAAGTTCATATAATCTACTGAACCGACAAACTCAGGCAGACGTGTGGGGGTTGAAATAGAATGCTCGGTACGGAAAGTAATTTTGGCACGTTCAACACCACCACGCTTGGTGGTAATTAAAACAACACCGTTTGCACCCTGCGCACCATATACCGCAGTAGCAGCAGCATCCTTTAATACCGAGAAGGTTTCAATTTCGTCAGGCTCAATATCGTTCATATTACGAGGTACACCATCGACCAAAACCAAGGGATTTGTCCCCCCTGCGAAGGTACTCACACCACGAATCCAAAAAGATGCATTATCGTACCCGGGTTCGCCCGAACGTTGTACAGCAATAAGACCTGACACCTGACCGGCAAGACTGTTGGTTAAGTTACGGGTAGGTACAGTAATATCGCCAGGTTTAACAGAACTTAAAGAAGATACAACACTGGTTTTGCGCTGCTTTCCGAAACCAACCACTACTACCTCGTCGATATCCACGTCACCGCTCTGTAAAACTACATCCAGTACTTTTTGGTTTGTAACACGTACTTCATGAGGTTTCATACCAATAAAAGAATAAACCAGAACGGAGTTAACAGGCACTTTAATCGTGTAGCGTCCATCCATATCGGTAGCAGTTCCTAAAGTTGTTTCTTTAATGGCAATACTAACGCCGGGTATTGGTTCACCCTTATCATCCGTTACCTTACCACTCACTTTTATTTCTACAACTTCCTGCCCTTCCTGGCTGTTGGAAGCCGCTTGCGAAGGTTTTAAAACCACCAGATTACTTGAAACCTGATTATAATCAACGGCTTGCCCTTCGAACAAAATATTCAGGACTTCATTTAAGTCCACATCCTCCACGGCAATGGTAACCAAACGGTTCAGGTCCAATTGCTCGCGCTGAAAGAAAAAAGATACATTCGTTTGATCTTCCAACAAATTTAAAACTTCAAGTAATTGCGCATCACTTACCGACAGTGACACTTTTGTTTTGTCTAAACTATTCGTTGCTCCTGCCTGAAACTGCGTAAACAAAAGTAGCAGAAGCGATACATTTAAAATACGCCATACAGCTTGCCTTCCCCTTTTTAGGAAGGATAAACAATTTGGTTTTTTTTTCATAACTTAGTATTCTCTGTGTGTTAATTAATTCAAATACATTTAACCCTTGGATTCTTTAACCATTAACGGCTGATGCTGGTACCATCGGCCGTTTACTTTAACGCCCCCTTTCTTCTATTCATTTTTATCGATAATTACAGTTTGATCATTCATGATTGTATAGTTTATTGGTAAAATCATACTTATAACTTCCAATACTTCAGTCAAAGACTCATCTCGTACAACTCCATCGAAATGACATTGGTAAAGAGATTCATCCTTCACTGTGAATGAAGTTTGAAAACGACGCTCCAATACCAAAAGAAGATTATGGAAAGATTGATTTTCAAAACGAATTTGAGGTTGACTCCAATTGGAATATAAACTAGCATCTACAATATTCAACGATCGGCGATTCCCGCTAATATCATTTACATATTGCTCGCCGGGCTTTAGAAACACATCTTTTGATTCAGGTAAGTCTTCCTTTACACGAATTGCTACTTTACCTTCAAGTAAGGTTGTTTCGCATATCTGATGGTCTTTGGGAGCATAAACATTAAACAAGGTTCCCAACACCCTTATTTTTGTATCATTTGCCTCAACAACAAAAGGCTGCCCATTATGTACAACATCAAACAAACCCTCGCCTACAAGCTTCACCTTACGCTCTGTAGCTAACCAACCCCTTTCGTACTTAAGATGACTGTTCTTATTAATGATAACTGTTGTCCCATCAGGCAAAATAATTTCTTTAGTCTCATCCTGAGCAAAAACTTCCATGCTGTCGCCAAAATAAAAGCCAGTATTCGTCAATAAAACAGATGACAATAGCAAAAACCCAATAATAGAAGCCGCCACGGCAGCTAACTTAATTTTGGAAACAGGCAAGGTAATAACCGGGCGTATTCGCTTTCGAATTTTTGCGTAAGTTGTATCGAAGTCGATACCTTTAGATGATTTATAAGAAGTAAAATTGCTTAAATCTTCGAACAACTCTTGTTCAAAAACATCAGCCAAGTCATCTTTTTTCAATAGATCACTCAACTCCTGAAGTTGATCACGCTTTAAATTTCCTTCCTTATAAAGCTTGAGTAAAAATCTAATTTTATCCTTCATCATTAAGCATGTTTAGCATCTGTTACATACTTAATACGTGAAAGAGGACTCAACTACTCACGCGGAAATGACATTTTTTTACATTTTTTTTAAAAAACATCTTAATGGTTGATGCTTAGTTGCAAAAAATAATGAAATCTGCCCCTGTTTATTGACAAAAAGTAAAACCAGTCAACAATAAAAGTTAAAGTTACAATTTTAGTAAGCCATAAAATTATAATATAAACAAGCAAAGGTGAGTAGGTCGCTCCATGCTTCATTGGAGCTTAATTCCTTCTTTATAGTCTGCAGGGCACGATAAATTTGATTTTCCACCGTTCTGCGTGATATAGAAAGTTCTTGGGAAATCTCGTCATGTGAAAGACCTTCCCTACGACTAAGGATAAATATCTTTTTTCGTTGTTCTGGCAGTTGCTCTACAATTTCAAATATTTGCTGCTGCAATTCTGAATGATCGATATTTTCCATCAAATCATTGTGCGCCACGTCATCGCAACCTATTTCATCAACATCGATTAATTCCCTTGCCACACTAATTTGCCTTAAATGATCATAAACAAGATTAGCAGCCACTTTGTATAAAAAGGAGGATACGTTTTTGTTGGGATCAATGCCTGATCTTTTCTCCCAGAACTTAACAAATAGTTGTTGCAGTAATTCCTCTGCCTCACCAGCATCTTTCACATAAGATAAAATGAAATTATAAAGATTTTCTGCTGTTCGAGTATATACTTTTTTAAACTCTGCCTCGTTCCCTTCTTTTATTTTTTCAGCACTTTCAGAACTAATAATGATACTCATTTCAATCAAATAAAATCTTTAACTCAAGCGATAAGTAGAGGTATTATGGTTTTTGGATACGGACAATATTATATAAGGTTATGCAAACTTAAATAATAATACTGCCATCTACTAAAAAAGGCGCACCCATGGTACGCCTTTTTACGATCATTGAAGCCTTGCAAGCGGCTTTTCTATTAATCTTCTAGAATTGTATGCCGTTCACTATGTCGGCAGGCACTTCGCTGCAGCGGGTATACACACGCACTTCTTCAGCATCATCGGTCGCAGTCCACTTTACTGATGTCTCATACAGCTCGGTAATGAGATAGTCATACAGCCAGGCATCGTCGCCCGTAAGGGTGTAATCAAAAGTACCACTGATAGTGGGCTTCATATCTTCGGTCTCGCCCAATTGATAAGTACCGGTGATGTGCTCCGACACGAAGCTGTTTAGGTTGGTGTAGATCTCATAGCGATAAGTACCCCCATTTTCAAAACGATCCAGCGTGATGTAATAATAACGGGTATCACCGTCCATCTTCTCGCCGTTCCACTCACTCAGGCGCCAGGTGCCGGCCATATTAGCATAGTTCACATCCAGTGTTGGATCTACAAATACTTCATCATCGTCGTTGCTGCACGACACAAAGCCGAGGCCTAGGGCAAACACGACGAATATATTGATAAGAAACTTCATTTTTATCTCTTTAATTAGTTTGTACTGTTTTGATTTATCAATTATTAGGCAGCTCACACAAGGCTTTAGCTTCCTTGGCATAACCTCTAACGGAAAGGTGCGCTACCGGCTGCTGATCAGAAAGCCCGGCATAAACCCATATATCGCGCTTAAAATCCATCTTCATTTTACCCGGATTGAGCAATATGACCAACTCTGCACTCCCTTTGGGCGCTATGGCCTTTTCAGGATAGCTAATAACACGGCAACCACAACAGGCATCCACACGGGCAATGAGCATACTGCTGTCGCCACAATTGGTCAATTCAAAAGCCTGCGTCAGTGCTTCGTCGGACTGATGGATGGTATCAAGCTCCCACGTGTTCTGACTAAGCTTCAACAAACGTCCTTGCTTGAGCAAAGGGGGCTGCATAGCGGCATCGCGGGCAGCCAGGTCAATTACCTGGGCCTGTGCCCCAAAGGACACAGCACCCAGTAATATAATCATGCCTATATATGCGACAAATCGTTTCATCCTAATGCATTAAAGCCATCCATCACCATTGCGCACAGTGATGTAAAAAGTTTGTTCCCGACCATCGCTGGCCTTCACCGTAACCATGGTGGAACCAATCATTAATCCGGAGAAAGAAAAAGTCACCTGATCATCAGTGCTTGCCGTTGCTACCGATTGATCTGTTACCCTACAACTAAAAGTAAGCCCCTGAGATCCCGTAAAATAGCGGGCAAAATTAATTCGTGATAAGCCTTCGACAGCCACCAGTACATTGGGTACCTTCATTTCTACACCAGCTCCTTCAACGGCTTTCAAAAGTTTGTAAGCATTAATAATTCCGGCACCCATCTGTCCCTTGTATGACTCGGGCTGCATCTGCATGGGTGCTGTAAAACCATAATTAGCATAGTTAATATAATAAGTCTTGGTATCGGCAAAATACGACTCCAAAGTAGCATCTGATACTGCATTCATCACCATATTGCGAAATTCGTCGGCCCGAAAGTGACGATTTAACTGAGCGGCATAAGACAGACCTAAGGCCACTACGCCTGATACATGTGGACAGGCCATAGATGTGCCTTCCATGTATCCGTAATACTCTCCTTCGAAGGGCGGAACGGTTGATAATATCTTACCTTCATCGCAAAGATGATAATCGCCATCACCACCGGGTGCTGCAATACTTGCTCCATGCCCATAATTAGAAAAGCACGAGGGAGTACCGTCTGCTGCCAATGAGGTAACTGAGATATAATCGGGGTAAGCACTTGGGTAACCCGCCATCGCAGCACTTTCGTTACCACTGGCAAATACCACAATACCACCATCAATCACACCATTGGGCGATCCGGCATTATGAATAAAATAATCTAGTGCTTCTTTTTCCAGCGGTGCATTCTCCAGCCATTGCTCATCGCTGGTAAAACCGGGCATATATTCAATTGGGTTGGCCAAGCCGGAGTTGTATCCCCAGCTACACTGCAACACGACAGCCCCATTATCTGCCGCATATTTTATGGCCATGGCCTCCTGATACATCGACACACTACGACTGTTATCAAACACTTGACAGGACATGATTTTAACACCACTATTAACGGTTCCGTCACCTCCTGCGACGCCACTCACACCTGTTCCGTTATTATTAACGGCAGCAATGGTGCCGGCCACGTGTGTTCCGTGTCCTGTATCCATAGGGCCGTTATAGGTAATCAAACCACGATCGGTTACAAAGTTAAAACCATAACGATCACCGGCATAGCCGTTGCCATCAGCATCCTCATCGGAGGCGAAGGTCTCCCCTTCATTCACCCACATATTGGCCTTCAAATCCGGATGATTGAACATTACTCCTTCGTCAAGCACCGCCACAATAATGGAGGGATCACCGGTACAAAGCTCCCAGGCTTCCTTACATCCTACATCCATACCCTGAATGGCCTGAACAATCTCATCGCCATACTGATTGGTGGTTCCATCGGCCAACAGACGGCCATTGTTCACATAGCCCCACTGAGCAGCCAGGCCAGGATCGTTAAAGCCGGCAACACGGCTCTGCTTGAGCGCTGCCTTGGTGGCAGGCTGCATGCCTGTAGCACGTTGCTCGGGATTGTAAGCACGACGAATTGGGTGACTGTACTGAACCTTGTCAACCCCTTCCATGCCGGCCAGCTGACGGGCTACCTTTTGCAGATCGGCAGCCTCATCAAAATGCACCACATACCAACGGTTAAGACCCTTTTCGCGGGTTTGCATCTCCTTGCTTTTATCTACCGGAAATACACGCTTAAGCTGTCGTGTTCCAATTTGGGTAAGTACCCGATCAACCTCCTCAAGACCTGAGTGTTTAAGGCCGATACCGGCTGATTTAAGGGCTACCTTCTCAAAAGCACTGGTCGCAGTGCCATTAAACTTCACCAATATTTCACCTTTAATGGCACCCTGTGGCACGTTAATGATCGGTGCTGCCTCCTGTTCGAGTGACTTCAGGTCATCATCTATAGTACTGCGACTGCAAGCTACAAGAACCAGCATTAGGGCAGACAATAATAAAATATATTGTTTCATTTCTTTAATTTTTAAGCGTCTATTCTAAATATTCAGGCCTTGCTGCCGGATAAAATTCATAGAAATACTCCATATTTTCCGGTGCATTATCAAAGCGTGGCACATTGCCGTTACGGTCGTAACCATTCTCCTGGGTGAAAATTTTCATATCAGGAAGGAAATCGTTGAGTCGCGGGTGGTACAGCAACCAATCAGGCAGATTACCACTGAGGAAATTCAGGTTTAATGCCAGCTCTTTGATATTGGGTAACACACGAGGTATTTCGGTCATCAATCGTTGCTTATTGGCTTCTGATGCACTATTGAGTGTATCATTGGCCGCTATTTGCTCAGCTGTATAGTATTTGGCATTCCAGCCTTTCATATCCGGCAATTCGCCATAGATATAGCCATACGAAAGGTGCAGATATTCCAGTTTTTCCCACTCAAACAGTCTAGTAATCTGAGATGCCGGAATACGCATTCCCCAGTTAGCCTGCCATACATCATCGCGCAGATCTTTTTTTGTATCGTAACGACGCATACCGCCCAAATTCAGTGCAATAAGCTTTGGAAAGTTGTAATTGCTAATGGAGTAAGGCAGCGAAGTAAAGTTATTGGCAGTTAAGTTTAAGCTTTCTAAAGTTGCCTTAGGCTTTGTCAACTCCAGATTGGGATTGATATCAGTAATGCCATAGGATCCAATCGTAAGATGCTTCAGGTACTCTAACTCGGCCAGCGCAGGTCCCATCATCAAGCGATCGGGCAAGATATGGCGGTTAGCATTACCATAGATCACCAGGGACTCAAGGTAACGCAACTTACCCAGTTCCATGGGCAGGCCTTCCTTAGTATTAATCAGACGCATATCCAAGCGGCGTACGCGACCTACCATTTCAGGACTTACCCCTTCATCTGTTTTTTCCCACACGCTAATTCCATCCCAAAAGTCAATCTTATCAGTCATATCCCAACTGACCATACCGTTGAGCTTTTCTTTGATAATGATTAAAGCAAGCGAGTCACCGGCACGGTTATCCTCAATAAGCGGTGCAGCCTCCTGCATTACATTCAGTACAACCTCCTGCTCTAGCACGTCCTCTTCGTATACCGGCACAAAGTTGATGGCTACCTCACGGGCTTGCGGCTCAGTATTCATCTCCCAGTTAAAACGAACCTTTGTCGTTTGTGGACGCGCTCCATAATCGAGTGTCACATCAGGTTGTTTCTCCAGCTTAATCCAGCTCTGTGATTCATAGGGAATCTCTACTTTAAAATCGACGTTTGTTGTAACGTCAATTTCAAAATATCGCTTCCCATATTTTCCCATATTGGCCACTTCCACCTGTTGGGTGCTTAGGCCAATCATCTTACCAAAGCCGGTTTGATGCACGGCCACATCCTGCACCGGCTGATTCGCGGGTAAAAAAGTGATCTGTGCCTCCCTTATCTCGTTGGATAAGCTGGTATCAACTACCACATCGCACTCCACATTACCAAAGCCATTGGAAGGTACTACCTTAATCCAGGGTTGATTAACCCTTACTACCCATTTACTGCCTGAGCTTACTTTAATTACCTGCGTACCTCCCTCGGCACCCAGGGTCAGCTCGCTTGTATCAATCGAAAAACCTGAGATGGCGTTATCATCCGAATCATCGCAAGCGATGACCAGACAAGACACTAACAACAGGCCGAAAGCATATTTTAAGAATCGTTTCATCTGCTATATTTTTTTCTTTAGATAATCGTTTTAGATAAGATCTAAGTAATCGCACCCTCTGATATCCTGTGTACGGTCGTAAATCAGATTGTAATAACCTGCTCTTATGTACGGACACACATTTGAAATATCAATGGAGATATTGGGGTTATCTTTAATCTCGAACATGTAAATGTTTGGTGAGATGGTATCGTCAACCTTACGCAGATCATTACCACCTAAATAAAGGGCACGCAGACTCGGACAAGTGCTGATACCCTTAGGCCACTGTCGCATGATACGCAAACCGTCGGCATCGCGCTGATTTCGGAAAGCAAACACCGTAAGACGTGATACATTGAGCGGGCCACGCGGAATATGATCAAAACGATTATGACTCAGATCAATGCCATAGAGATACGGCAGTGTTACTGCATTAAAATCACTAGGCAACTCCGTTAGTTCATTAAACGTAAGATCCAATGACTCCAAAAAGAAACTATTTTCACCACTGAGCACCCCTTTGGGGAATGTCTTCATGCCATTGCCACGCAGGTTAAGCATTTTAATGGTTGAATTGCTGGAAGCAAATTCCGCGGGAAATGCCGATAAACGGTTACCCGCAAGTACAAGGGTAGTAACTCTAATACCATTATAACTATCGCCCCCTTCGATGCTGCTGATTTCGTTGAATGAGAAATCTACCGACTCCATGGTGAACATGCTGCGCGCATTAAAAATATCGGGGAACACAGTAAGCTTGTTATGGGCAAACGAGAAGGTTTCCACATCCTCATAACCACAGTAATAGCCATCAATAGTAGGAATTTCAGTAATCTGGTTATGATCCATATTAAGCTGCACCAGATTAATTTCCTTACCGAATGCTGGAATCCTTACCAGCTCGTTGTAGGCACAGTCGAGCTTACCCAGCTTTTTGAAATTACGAATACTGCCAGGCAAAGTAGTCAGGCGGTTGTTGCGTAGGTATAAAATCTGCAGCTTAGCCGCCGTAGGCGATTGTGCCAACTGATCGAGTCCTGCTTCAAAGGCGGCCGCAGGCACTTGCGGATTATTAGCCAGGTTAAGCAGTTCAATATTGGGCATGGTGAACAAAGCGGCAGGAAGTGCCGTCATCGAAGGACAGTTGTACAACTCCACATCGGTGAGGTCGATCATCAGCGAAAAGTCTGTACCCGGATCAAAATCGCTGAACTTACCATTGGCAATAAAAAGCTGCTGTAACTTGGTAAGCTTTGATATCTCACTTGACACACCCGTGATACCATTGGTCAAGGTGCCCGTCACCACATCTTTGGTAGAGATAGAAGGCATGCCGTTGGCCGGTGCCTCAGCAGGCGTATTATCACCCATTAGCTCAAAACCAAAACGAAGCGGCTCAGAGAAGGAAGCTTTCACATCCTTTTTTATAAAGCGATTGTAGTAATCGTTGCGCCAGGCCAACTTCTGCGCCGGCGATACTTCGCCTTCCCACTGCTCGGGCATATTACCACCTACAGGATCGGAGTGTGTACCCAGCGTTAAAACGGTAAGCTCAGTAAGCTGACCAATAGCAGCCGGCACCTTACCACGAGCGCCAAAAGAACCCAGGTTAAGCACTGCAACACGTCCTTTGGCATTAAGCCCCACACCGGGCTGTTGTCCCCACAGGTCAATCTCTTTATTAAAGTCCCAGTTAGTTCCCACGGGAAACTGCTGATCTTCGTAGCTCCAGTTGGGTCCATCCAATGCTTCCCATATCTGGCGTAAGGCCAGGTAATCCTGAATATAGGCGGCACTGCGATGTATATTTACAGCCACATCAACACCTGTGTGCGCATTGTCTTTAACTTCAAAAAGTGTCTCATCCAACAGCATGTCAGCATCCAGAGTTCTTTTGTTTGCATCGTATAAAGTATACGAAAGCACTTTGTACTGTCCGGCCTTCAGCGAAAGGATAGAATCGCTTTTGGCCACCCCAGTGAGCACTCCTTCATCATTGTACATCTGCTGATAACTAAACGGCAGATAACCCAGTGTTTTTTTAGCCTTGTTAAACTGATTCTCAAGATAAAGGGTGGCGTAGCGCACCTGCGAGAACTGATATTTATCCGCATTGGCGGCCGCTTTGGCCTCCGCAACAATGTTCTTCTTCAGGCTGAATGAGGCACTGCCTCGCTCCACTACTTTTACCACAATATCCTGCACCGTTAAGCCTCCCTTGGTAACCCCAAGCACAGTTTTTTCCTCGGGCTCACCCGAAAAGATAGGCTTCAGCTCCTGCCCCTCTGCTTTATAAAGGAAAAATCCTACCACGGCATAGTCTCCGGCCATCAGCTTCAGCTTATCGCTGCGCAGACCCAATTCCGGGTGACCGCCCATGGCACGCAGGCTTACAGTTTGTGTCACCTCACTACCATCCTGATTGTTAAGCAGTACTATCTTCATTTTTTCGGCCTCCCCCAAATACTGAAGCCTGTTGCTTTCTATTGCACTCGATTTTAAGTAGGAACCGCTCTTGAAAAGCTTAAACTGAGCGTATCCATACTCGGCCTGCAAACTTTCGACATCATCGTCGGAGCAAGCACCGAAGGTCAATGACAGTGCCATTAACCAGCCGAATAACACAAGGCCTTTTATACTCATTATTTTAGATTTCATAGGTCTAAAATTTATTTTTTTATTGATGTCGGATACCACACACCGTTGCGGGCATCCGACAGTAACTTTAATATCGTGTAATTAAAAGGACGCCATACACCGAACCCTGCTCCGGATCTATGAACTGAACACCCATCATGGTAGGACCTGTTACATCAGGCCCAATGCCCATAATCTCGGCATCCAGCATAGCACCATATACTTCCACATTTTGCCACACATCAAAACCACTGGACATGATATAATAACCGGTAAATCCGCGGGGCTTAGCAATGATATAATCATAGCTTATGCCCAAGGGTAACGATAGTATAGAAACATTGCTTGTACCGTATTTCTGAATCAGCTCTGCCTCACTCATATCGCCAATAGCATCCATATAACTGATGGTCTCAATTACTGCACCACCTGCATCGTAGAGCGGTTCGAAGTTACCATCGGTAACATCAAAGCCGTTTGTTAATGAGGGATTAGCAGACTGACTAAAACGACCGGCCAGATATTGCACATATTCATAGACGATACCTTCGCTGGTAGAAAGCACCTGGTTGGCAAAATCGGCTTTCACGGTTTCATACACAGCATTGGGAAATATCATTAAAAAAGCATTGCGAATATCAGCCGGGTTGGGCGAGACATACACATCCATATTGCCTTTGGAGTCGTCATCCACAAAAATCCAGCTATCAGCCTCATCCATAATGGTGAAGGTGTATTCATACTCCCAGGTCATCTCATTCATCCCTTCAATGTAATCAACATACACTGCGGTATATTGATCGTTGCGAGCAATAACACTCAAGGGCATAGGAGCGGGTGCATCCTGCCCCAACAGGTTATAGCTGCCACCATCGTGCGAAAAGGTAATTGCATGCCCAATTGCATTCTCGTTGCTAAACTCTATTTTATCGGCTGGCATACCATCATAGCGTACCGGCAACTCAGCCATTACTTCACCTTCTTTATTTCTAAATGTAAGTACATCCTCCCAGGCAGATTTACGGTATTCGATTCCGGTGGCAAGATCAGGCTTTATCTCCACTTCCTGACCGGCTTCAGCATAGGAATTTGTCATTGAGAAATCTAATGCGGGCATTGCCTCCAGCACCCAATCAGCATTGGCACTGATCAGCAGCACGCTGTCGCCTGAATAATCCTGCACAAAAGGATGCTCAGCACTGTACTTAACCGTTTTATCGGCATTGTAAGCGTACAATTCGTAACCTGTTTGTGGGCGTGTTACTTCAAAAATGACGGCATCCTCGCCACCCATTATCAAGGTCAGTTCGGCTTTATAGTCCTTATGCACCGCCGATGCCTCATTCGTAATATAAATGTTCACCGAAGCAGACCCGGCCTTTCCGGAGCAGCTATAACGCGCTTGCCCTTCCTCTTCAAAACGACACCAAAGAGCCGAAGAAGTCAAAGTCCAATCGTTACTAGCCTCAAAACTAAGTGCCTTTGTTTCGCCCACATCACCGGCTACCTGCTGGAGCGTTGGAAAAATGGGCGTGCTTTCATCACTGTCATCATCGCAAGCCCAGGTAATGAGCGCGACAGAAGCAATCAGAAACCACAAATAAAATTTAATATTCTTCATCTGTTACAACTTTCTTTTTTAATATCCTTGTTTCTTCAGGCGCTCAGCCTCTTCATCACTGATCCATTCGATAACGTTAACATAGTTACCCACAGTACCCACATCATCAACATAAACAGCTGCATACTGCACTACAAAACGCTGACAAACGTTATAGTAAGATATATAAGAAGGAATGGGTGCCACCATCAACTTACCATTACCATGTATGGTACCAAAGGCCTCGGCCGTGCTTCCTAACACCTGAGGTGCCATAGATACGAAAGGCTCCAATGGATTACTGCTATCAAGACTTATTTCTATATCATAACCCTTATAGAAGAAATCACGAATTACAATACTGTTATCCTCAACATTAAGCATATCAGAGTGCACCAAACGAAAATCTGTATTTCCCATGTACTCGCGGAAGAAGGTAGAAGTGACCTTACAATATCCGGTAAAGGCCGCCATATCAAAAGGACAGGACTTGAGCATTTGCACCCGAGTGCGGGTACCATACTCCTCCCATCTAACGGCGTCTTCCACAATCAGCTTGAATGAAATGGACAATTCATCGTCTTCACTAATATTCTCAACCAGGCCTCTGATCTTCAAATCAGCAGCACGCTCCCCCGCTTTGATGGTCACCGAGTTGGAGGCCAGCTCGTAATGAATCCCCTCCACGGCACTACTATTCTCATCATCAATTTCAACGGCATAGGTACGATCCCGGTCGCTAGCCACGGTTGAAGCGATGGGCACATGCAAGTAGGTCTCACTGTCGGACACTGGGAAGTAAGTTAAAGTGTCGGAAAACATCACGTACTCCGGCCCGTCATAGGTAACCCGGTCGGCCGTACCATCGCAGGATGGCAGGGCAATAATAAGCGTAGCGATAAACGCAAATACTGCTACTATTTGTTTCATTTTTATCAGTTTATCGGTATACATTATTTATTACTCTCGTTGGGTTGAATGTCGGCATCAGGTGATTGCAGTTCATGCTGCGGAATAGGCCACACGAACAAAGGATTATCAGCCTCCACTTTAAGGTTATTACCTGGATTTACAGTCAGCTGTTGTGCTTTACGCTCAAATCCCATTCCCCAACGCTTAAGATCCTGCAAACGGAAACCTTCCATGTACAATTCCTTCACGCGCTCCTCTTCGATTACCTGCTGCCAGTTATCGGCGTTAAGCGAGGTGGAACCGTAAGAAGCATAGCGTGCATTACGCAATGTGGTAATATCCTTCGCAGCTTTACCATAACCCACAGTACCCATATGGCAATAAGCCTCGGCGCGAATAAGATACTGCTCAGCAAGGCGGAAAGGCTTGGGCATATTCACATGCAAGATATTGTTGGCTACAAAATTTCTGTTACCAAAATACTTAACTACTAAAGGATGAACCAAACCGTGACTGTAACCTGTTTGTGCCATGGCAAAAAAGGCATTGTAGCGTAGGTCTGCTGATTCATAAGAATTTAACACCCAAGTAGCCGGTATGTAGTCCGGTTTGTAAGAGCGGAAATCGAAATTAAAGAAAATCCGTCCCAGGCTTCCTCCAAAAGAGTTCACCTCAAAGTGTACCTTCCAGATAATCTCAGTGGCCGCATCGTACTGCCACATGTACTCATAGGCATTGAAGTTGGGATCTGACGAAGCCTGATTTACACTCGAAAGGAAATACTTGTTGCTATCGATTACGCGGCTTGAATAGTCAACTGCCTTTTCCCAATCCTGCATATACAAGTATGTACGTGCATAAAGGGCATTAACGGTACCAATGTTGAAATAGCCGGTATTGAAAAGGGTCTCATCACCCGACAGATCCATCTGTAAGTAATTGGATGCAAGCTCCAGATCGTTCAATACAAACGCATAAGACTCCTTTAAAGAGGCGCGAGTAGGGCGACCTGCATTAGAGTAGCTATCCACCAAAACAACACCCAACTCATTTTCTGCAGTGGCCGGATCATAGGCCTTACAAAACATCTTAATAAGCTCGGAATAGGCCAGAGCGCGTGCAAAATACACTTCTCCCTTATAACTATCAAGCGTCGCCAAATCAGCATTATCATGTGTATTGGATGCTACTTTTTCTATATTTTCTAAAAAGAAATTACAACGTCCGATAACGGTATATAGCTGCTGATAAACAGCTGACACTTGGGTGTTGGTGGCCAATATGTCCCAACGCCAAATATCACCGTAAGTATTAGAATACCCCTGTACAGCATAGGCCAGGTCGGTTTGCAAGTCGGGCAACAGGGTGAGATAACCACTGTATAAAGCCGGGCTTTTAAAAGCTGCATAAATGCCAATCACCACCTGATTGGCTTCATGCACAGTGGTCATGGCTTCTCCCTCCGGTATGGCATGCTCCGGATATTTATCGAGGCAGGAAGCCGCCGACAAGGCCATACCAATACATAGAATATATAATTTAAGTCTTTTCATCGTTCCTGATATATTATTTTAGAAAGTCACTTCCAGTCCAAATGTAAATTGTTGTGATGCCGGGTACTGTGCCTTATACACATTGGATGACGATTCCGGATCTAGACCGGTAAAATCAGTGAAAGTAAACAGGTTTTGTCCCTGCACATACACCTTGGCCTGTTTGAAAAATTTAGTAGCATCTAGGTATCGCTCGGGAAGGCTGTAGCTCAACATCACATTCTTCAGACGCAAGAAAGAGGCATCTTCCAGGAAGCGGGAGTCCATCTGTGGTGTTACACCATGACGAGGTATGTCAGTCATATCACCCGGTTTCTTCCATCGGTCGTAAAGCAAACGGTTCGACTGGTTATAAGCAGCATACAAACCATTGCTCTCCTCAAAGAAACGGTCGTTATTAAACATATAACGATCGGCCACCCAGCTAAACTGGGCTGATAGCATTAGTCCTTTCCAGCTAAGCGTTGTGCCAAAACCACCCTGCCAGGGTGCGGTATAGCTCTTGCCTACCATCACCTTATCCGACTCGCGGTATTCGGTAGTAATGTTGCCATCTTTATCATACCATAGTGCATCGCCATTAGCCGGATTAACGCCGGCAAAGCGATTAATATAAAATTCACTGGCCGCATGTCCCACAACAAACTTGGTACCCGAGCTCGAAATCTCATACTCATCCAGCCCGTTATACAATTCCGTAATCTCATTTTTATTGTACGACACCATGGCATTTACATTCCAGGTGAGATGGTTGTTACGGATCAGGTCGGCGTTCAGGTTCACCTCTACACCACGGTTAATCATTGTACCCACGTTATCCCAGCGGAAACCAAAGCCACCATCCGTCATTGAAACAGGCACCTCCATCAGCATGTCGGTGGTTTCCTTATTGTAAAATTCAGCATCCAGGTTCAGACGGTTAAAAAAGCCCAAACGCAAAGCCACGTTGCTGGTCCACAACTTCTCCCAACCCATCAGCTCATTACCACGATGAAGCGGTGCAATACCTGCATCACCACCATAATTAATACCTCCGGCTACCAGTGCCAGATGATCGTAGTTGGGGATGGCCGAGTTACCCGAAGTACCAGTACTTACCGATACCTGAGCATTACTTAACCAGCTGTGGAACTGCTTCATAAAATCCTCCTGATGCAGGTTCCACATTAAACCGGCCGACCAAAATGTAGCCCAGCGTCCGTCTTTACCAAAGCGCGATGAAGCATCAGTACGCACCGAGAAATCAAGAAAATAACGATCGTTAAGTGCATACTCGCCACGCCCGAAGAATGACAAGAAGCTGTACTCGCCCATGGAATCGCCCCATGAAGATGCGCGGGTGCCCGATGATACATTGGTAAGGTGATCGTTGGTTTGACCACTGCTAACTACCTGAAAACTCTCGGAACGGTAATCAACACCTTCCTGCCCAAGCATAAAGTTAAAACCATGGATGTCTTTTAGGCGGAAACGATAGTTGATGGTATTGGTAATGGTCAGATTCAAAGCATCGGCTGAGTTACGTCCGGCACGGCCATAGCCATTATTAGGCTTATAGCTGGGGAACGACTGCATAAAACCCGTTGAATGCGAATAATCGGCACCTACCAAACTGCGGATGGTCATCCCTTCCATGGGTGTTATTTCAGCAAAGAAAGTAGTGATGGCTTTGTATTTTTTATAACGCAAGGGATTATTTTCCATCCATTCCAGTGGGTTCTCTCCAATTCCCTTCCAGCTGCCATCATTAATGGATGCCAGGCTACCGTCTTCACGGTAAGGATTCCAGTAAGGCAACATAAAGCGAGTTGCTGAAATGGGGGTATACAAAGCGTACTGCCCATCATCGGCCTGTTCAATCTCTTCATAAGCCACCATGGAGTTAGTACCCAGCTTCAGCCATTCTTTGGCACGGGTCTCTAGGTTAGCGCGGAAGTTGTAGCGGCTAAAGTGAGAACCAGCGGCAATTCCTTCCTGATCGTAAACACCGCCCGATACAAAATAATTGGTTTTTTCGGTAGCGCCATTAAATGATAGCTCATAATTCTGTAAGGGGGCAGAATCATTAAACACCATATCCAACCAGTTAATATCTATCTTACTCAGCGCATTGTAATCCTGACCGGCATCCAGTCCAATCTCTTTTTCATATTGAATACGTTCGGCTGTATTCATGATGTGCCAGTCGCTCTGCGCTAGCTGCGAGAAACCGGCCTGCGCGCGAAAAGTAACGCGTCCACCATCCATGGAACGACCACGCTTAGTAGTAATAACCACCACACCATTGGCTGCACGTGCCCCGTAAATAGAGGTTGATGAAGCATCCTTCAGCACCGACACAGACTCAATATCGCCAGGACTGATCGCATTAAAATCGGCACTACTAATGGCTACCCCATCAAGAATGAACAGGGGTGATGTGCCGGAACTTAGTGAGTTAGTACCACGGATCTGGAAGGTAGCCGCCTTACTGGGCTCACCCGAATTGGAGGTTACCATCAGGCCGGGTGCCTGGCCTTGCAATGCCTGATCGAAACTGGCAGCGGGTATATTCTCCATCTTTTCTGATTTCACCGTTGATACCGAACCGGTAATGGTTCCCTTCTTACGCACACCGTAAGCCACCACAACCACCTCGTCGAGGCCGGCCGATGATGATTCGAGCTTTATATTCAGCACTTCCTGTCCGGTATAAGCCGTAAAGCTTGACTCAAAACCCAGGCTTGAAACCTCAATGGTCACATCGCCTGTATTATCGAACTCCAACTCATACTCGCCCATTACATTCGACATCGTACCAATGGTTGTATCCTTCAGGCGAATAGCAGCAAAGGGTACGGGTTCACCGGCCTCATCAAGAATCACCCCTTTGACACTCACCCGCTCGGGCTGCGAACTGGCTTGAGCCTTCACCATGGCCTTTTTCTTAATCAGCACATAGTCGTCAATAATACTGTATTGCAAGGGCAGACCATCGAGGATACTGTTGAGTGCCTCCTCAAGGCTGGCATTCTCAATATTAACCTCCACCGTCAGGTTTTTGGCAATATCGCTTTCGTTAAACATGATGTAATAGCCCGTCTGTTTCTTTAGGGCCTTCAGAGCCGCCCTTACTTTAACGCCTTTCACGTTAAGATCGACCCCTTGCGCCAGCAATTCGGCCGATGCATGCACATTTAAGAAAAGCGATAGCAAAAGGCTCAGATTAACGATTTGCAAACGCCTTCTAATGGAAGGGGGAAAACCCTTCCATTTGCATTTTTTTTTCATATTTTTGTATTTATGTGTGTTACTTGCATTGCATTGAGGCAATGCTATTTAGGCACTTTCAGAAGTGATACTTATGAAGAACAATATATGAGGTTAATCTTTGTTGATTAGCCTTTTTGTTTTTCA
>NZ_JBNGOZ010000020.1:0-29706 GCF_050589825.1 Carboxylicivirga longa
GGGGTTTTGTTATACTTTTAAGATAGTAATAATTATCTAGATATCAAAGATATAAGTCAACTTATGAATATCCCTATACCAACTGTTATTTTGCTTTGGGCATTATGAAGCAGGTGCTTTACATTGATCCAGATAAGAATTTGATAATGGTCCGCTTGGGAGCAACCGGCGACAATGAATATTTTAATCTGATGTATCAGGTGGGTAAGTGTCTATAGGTGCGATGGCTTTGATTAGACTGGGATATCTATATTTTTAATGAAAATGTCGTTATAATAATATCATCCCTCCTGAATTTTTAAAATATTAGCATTATCGGTTCTTACCCTAACATTGAGCCACTGGCTCTAAGATAACATTGTGCCGTTGGCAAAAATTAGCAGGAGAAAGATCTTCCCATTCGAGGCAAGATTTATAGAGAATTGCAGTAAAGAGGAATTTTTACCCTTCCCAACAAATTAATAAGTATAGCTCATCGCTTAAAGGTAAATAACCCTGGTTGTAACACAGATGATAAGTGGCGCCTTTTTGTGTGGTGTAGGTGCTTGTAAAGTAGTTAAAGTCAAAGCCCTCCTGTAATAGTTTTGAGCGCTTCACCTTGGTCTTACCCGATGGGTTGAGCTCCTGCAGAATGGAGAAGTTCTTTTTTAGTGTGCGATTAATCTTTTGCACCAAAGTATTCTCGCTGCTGTATCTTCGGTTATTATAGGTATTGCGACATTGGTCGGAGCAGAATTTCTTATCGATACGGCCAATAATGGGGTCGTTGCATACCGGGCATAAACGCTTTTCAGGCATAAGGTATTGTTTTGTAAGTGTCAGATAGGTAAAGTTATAACCGTTTTTAAGCAATTGCAAACGGTTTTAAGCGAAAGCTAAACAACTCTAAATACTTATGAACCGACTTAGGTCTTATTATAGCCACACCTTTGTTCCATCAATTTATTATTCATTTAAAAATAAGTGTCATGGTAAGTTTAAGGAACAGAGTTCAGTTAGTAGGAAATTTAGGAATGGATCCTGAAGTTAAAGTTTTTGATAATGGTCGTAAACTGGCCAAATTCACCTTGGCCACCAACGAAAATTTTAATGGTGTAAACGGGCAGGAGCGCACAGAGACGAAATGGCACAATATTGTTGCCTGGGGGAAACAGGCAGATATAGCACAACAATACCTTCAGAAAGGCAACGAAGTGGCCATCGAGGGCCGATTAACCCACCATCAGTACGAAGATAAAAACAAGCAAACGCGCTATGTTACCGAAGTGGTTTTGAGTAGTTATGTGTTGTTTCCTGGTTCTAAAAAATAAGTAGAGGCAAAAATTCGATACAACAATGGTTTCTCATTCTAAAACCTGACAGCACGTAGTGAACGTCAACTATGGCGAGCAGATAGTTTATGTCTGTAGTGCCAACTGTCTAAAGGGTAGAGAGATGTTTGAGGGCATCGGGCCAAAAGGTGAACGCTTGACTATGGTTTAAATCAATTGTAATTTGAGCATAATCAAATTTAAAATTAAAGTTATGCGAAGAATAGGATTTCTAGTGTTCGTTCTCTTTTTGGCCTTTAGCTTTCAAGAAGCTACTTGCCAGTCGTTTATAGAGAGAATGGCCAAGAAAGCGGCTAAAAAAGCCGAAAAGAAAGCGGAGCAAAAGGTAGACAAAGAGACTGATAAGCAACTGGATAGCCTAATGAAAGGGCTGGAGCCGGGTGATGAAGCCGAAGAATCGGGCGATTATCAATATAACATGACGGCCTGGGCCGAGCGGATGGCAGCCATGGGCTATTCAGGCGAACCGGTGACTATTGAGGATGCTTACGCTTTTACTTCGTCCATGACGATGAAAATAAATACGTACGACCAGAATGGCAAGATGGAGAGCGATGGGGTGGTTAAGATTTATTCCAACCCGGGCGCTAAGACCTTTGCTTATGCCTTTGTTTCAGGTAACCTACAGGGGCATAACGAGCAGGGGAAAGGGATGATGATTATGGATGCGGAGAATAAAGCTACCATCATTATTAACGATGAAGAAGGTGAAAAAACAGGATTGGTGTATGGAGGCGAAGGAATGGCAACTGGTAGCTGGTATGCCGATGAAATAAGTGATAATATTGAAGTTGAGCGCGAAGATGTGGCAGCCAAAATAACAAAAACCGGCCGCACCAAAACCATTCTGGGCTACCGCTGCGAAGAGTATCAATTCAAGGATGAGAATAGCGAAGGCTGGGCATGGATAACCCGCGAGCTGGACTGGGCAAGTGATGATTTTATGAGCTCCATTTTCAAATCCTCAGAGGGTAGTCATGGCATACTCGGTGGCTTTTTAATGGCCAGCGAGCAAGTTGATTTGCACGATGGTGAGAAATCAACCTTCACGGTAACCGAAATTAATAAAAAGGAACAAGCGTCTTTCACGATGGCTGATTATCAGCTCACCAATCTGGGAGCGATAAAAATGCCCACCAACGAGGCGACTGATAAATAAGCTGATACCGACCTAATATCAAAACGTTCTCAGCTTACTATGGCTTTTTATTGTTTATTTAATCGATACCTCTACCTTATAATTACAGCTTTTTAATTGTTCGGGTAAGTTACGTAAATCGGCTGTGCCTACTGCAATACTGGTGGAATCTACCCCTTTTCCTTGCAGCAGGTAGTAGCTTAATTGCTCGTTACGATTCAGCAGCAGCTTGGTGAAAGCATCCTGCAGCTCATCTTCACCAATTAGTTGGCGGCAGGCAGCCATAAGGCTCTTTCCCTCTGAGTTGGGTACTGACTGGCTGATGTAGTTCAGGAACTCCGGATCATCGTCGGCCATAGCAGCCAGGCGCTCGTTATACCGGGCAATTTGGTTTTCATTATTGGTTGGCATTGTGTTTTGTAGCATTCGCTTTTTTGCCAGATTAATCGCCAGGACGCTTTTTTCTGTTTCAGGGTCGGTTTGTTGTCGGAAGCTGAAAGTGAGCTGTGGCTTCTTCTCCAATATATGGGCTATTTTATCAAGGATGTCACGCTGTTTTACCGAGAGTGAATCCTGTGCGTAGGGCATCGGAATATTTTCCAGCTCCTCCGGGCGCGTGCCAACCAGATTGGCTAAGGCATTAAACGGTGAAGCAGCGGCTTTTATCAGAAGGTTTGAAAATGCTTTCCAGATGATTTTGCTGATGCTGAAGCTTGGATCGGACGGATTGCCTTCAACAGGCAGCTGAATTTTAATTTGATCATTGGGATCTTTCATTAAGTACAAGCCTAACTTAACCGGTACTTTTATTTGAGGTTCGTTTTGTGTTTTATCGCCTATTTCCAATTCATTAATGGCAATGTCATTGTTATTGAGCATGTGGGTTGGTGTCATGCGAATGCTCAGGTCGTAGTTAACAAGGCCTTGAGTGATTGGTCGGGCAATATGAAATTCAGAGTAGGGGGAGAAACTCAGTAGTCCCAGTTTTTGCAGTTTAGCATTGAGGCTAAATTTCGTGGGTTGAACCATATTAAGGGTCGATTGTCCGGTTAGTTGTCCCTGGTCGTTCATGTTAACCGCAAAAGTAACCGGTACCTGTTCGGCTGCGTTGGTCACATCTTTCAACTGGATGTTAATATCTTTTAGGTCGTAATAAAACGGGCGGTAGAGTGTATGGTCCGAAAACAGTATTTCGCCCTGCTCAATAGTTAGTTTATCAATTCGATAGGCCAAGGCAGAAGCGGCTATGGTATCTTTAGCAGCCTCATTTTCCTGCACAGTGCTATCGCCAGGCATAATTGGCAGCAGCATGCGCTCAATATTGGTCATGTCCTCATACAAACTGGCGGTTACCCGCGGATGATTTACTGTAAGGTGCGAAAGGTGATAATCTGTCTCTCCAATATTCAGTTTTTCTAAACCAACACTGAACTCTTTAAAGCTTAGCACATCTTTATTCTCCAAGTCCCAAATGCGAAACGAATCGATGCTGGCTTCTCCACTCACGGTAACCTGGCTGGTCTCAATCATGTGGCCAACAATATGCAGCCGGGTATTAACAAAGCCCTCAATACCCCCGGCATCAATGGCATCTACCACGTAATTCGATATGTTATCTAAACTCAATTGGCCCATTTCAAAGTCAACAGTGTATTCGTTTTTTACCTGGTCCACATGCGCATCCACAAACACTTTACCGGTCTGGCCAAATTCAAAGTCGATGCCAACATCAGACGATTCACTATCCCAGGCAATTAACGGTAGGTCGAGTGAGATGTCCTCCAAATCAATTTCGTTATTAACGGTTTCATCTAAAAAGTTGAAATTTCCTTTGTTGAATTTAAGGTTGTGAATGGCAAAACGAAAAGGCTTGGATGGCACCGTATCTGCTACTTCCTGGTTCACTGAATCCGTTGCCGGAATTAAGTCATCGAAATTAAACCCGTTTTGATTGCGAATAACATGAAGGTATAAGCTATCGAGTAATATGGAAGAAAATGAGTATTCATTACTCAATAGCCGTGTAGGGTCGAAGTTAACCGATAGCTCTCTGAAACCCGCAAATGTGTCTTTTTCATTGGCCTCATAAACAGCGAGTTCTGATGCAGTGATGGCCACCCTGAAATAGTTGATGCTTAAGTCGTTTAATTCAACTTTTCGGCCAATTAGCTCTTTACTATTCTTGTTGATGTAATTTTTAACGAGGGTGGAGAGAAAGAAAAGAAAGATGAAGAGTAGCAGTGCCAGAGAAATTAGCACATAATACCTTTTTTTTATTGCTTTCATCATGGTGGGTGGGTTTGTTAAATGTTTTTACGGGTTCATAAGCCTGTGATTTAAAGATATATAAAATATTTATGACATCGACCTATCAGGGTTTGTTTTTATGTGAGTTAGATTATCAGCACTTCAGCAATGCCTACTTTGGGTACGTTTTCAATGTCAGTATTCGTTTTTAACTGTGGTTATTTTTCATTCAAAGGAATGTCCATGATCAGGATGTTGGCATTTGATAACGCTTCTATTTCAACTTGATCAACATCGGTAATAGCCATGGCATCGCGCTTATTCAGGGTATGATTCTTAACTTGAATTTGGCCGTCAATAACCATGAGATAAGTCCCATTACCTTCTTTTTTCAACAGATAATTGCCTCTCCATCCCTTATCCACGTTTCCCATATGAAACCAGGCATCCTGATATATCCACACACCTTCATCATTTTTGTTAGGGCTTAAAACCTGGTAGAGTTGATTCTTCTTCTCCAGCGATTGAAGCGATGTCTGTTGGTAGCGTGGTTCAACATTCTTCTTGTTTGGGAATAGCCATATTTGAAACAGGTTTAAGGGCTCTTTATCACTTCCGTTAAATTCGCTGTGAAAGATGCCTTTGCCAGCACTCATTACCTGAATCTCACCGCTATCGATGTAGGAGGTATGTCCCATGCTATCCTTGTGCGCCAGCCGCCCTGACAGCGGGATGGTAATGATTTCCATATTGTCGTGCGGGTGAGTATCAAATCCGCACGATGGTGCAATCACATCATCATTTAAAACCCGTAATACACCAAAATGTACTCGTTCCGGGTTGTAATAGTTGGCAAAGCTAAAGGAGTAATTAGCTTTCAGCCATCCATAATCCGCTGTTCCCCTGCTGTTGGCTTTAAAAATTTGTGTTTTCATCGTCCTGAAATTTTGTTAAGAGCAGATGTACATTGTTTGATGTGAAATAAGTTACAAAAATCAGTGCATCAACTTATATCGTTTATTGTATCTGTTTTGTTTTTATAAATCGATTCAGATAATTATCGGAAGGCAAAAGTTCTTTGGAATAGAACTGAACTTTATGTTACTTCTGAAAATGTTGTTCGATTGGCTCGTTCAGTCGTTGAGTACAAAGCCTACTTTGGGTACGTTTTCTATGCTAACTGTTTCATCGTCTTTGAGGTATTTGCGCAGCTTGGCGATGAATACATCGAGGCTACGTCCGTGAAAATAATCGTTTTCGCCCCAGATACTGATGAGTAAGTCTTCGCGTTTCACAATCTCATTTTTTGACATACAGAGCATGCGCAAGACATCGCATTCCTTCTGGGTTAGGCGCTTTGAGAAGTCGGGCCCCTGGAGGTGTTGATTGGCTGAATCAAAATAAAAATGTCCGATGGTGAACTCTTTTATCTGCTGCTCTTGCTGTTCGGTCTGCATCTCAAGGCGGTTAAGAATAGCTTGTATGCGGCATAGTAACTCATCTTCGTCAAAGGGTTTGGTCACATAATCATCCACGCCCAGCTCAAAACCTTTGATTTTATCTTGCTTCATGGCGCGGGCTGTCAGAAAGATAATGGGCACTTTTTTGTCCTCCTGCCTGATGTTTTCAGCAATGGTGAAGCCATCCATCCCGGGTAGCATCACATCCAGTATGCAAAAGTCATACTTGCCTTTTTTAAAGGCGTCGAGACCTTTTTTTCCATCCTTGTACAATTTTACATCGAAGCCGTTCGATTCAAGAAAATCAACCAGTAGAAAGCCCATGCTGATGTCGTCTTCAACAAGTAATATTTTAGCCATTGCTGAGGGGTAATAAAATAGTGAAACACGTTCCTTTTCCTTCTTCACTTGTAACAGTTATGCTGCCTTTGTGTTCGTCAATTACTTTTTTAACAAAGGTTAAACCCAGACCAAAGCCTTTTACATCGTGTACATCACCCGTTGAAACCCGGTAGTATTGATCAAAGATATAGGGCAGTTCCTTTTTGGCAATACCAATGCCCTTATCACATATTCTAATACGTAGTTTATTTTTAATTTTATCGGTAGTAATGCTGATGCTGGGCGATGCTTTGCTGTATTTGATGGCGTTGTCCAGTAGGTTAGAAAACGCCATGGTAAGACGTCCTTTATGGGCAGGCAGTTGATGTCGGGTAGCTTTGTAGTTAGCTTCGACCTTTCCTTGCCGTTCGTTAATACGGTATGCAAAGGATTGTACGAGTTCCTCCAAAAGCTTCTTCAAGTCTATTGGCTCAAGGCTTGCCTCTCTTCCCGCATCGCAAGAGAGATTCAGTATTTCTTCCACATGTCCTTGCATGCGCTCATATTCATTGAGCACCACCTGCGCATAGTCACCTGTTTTATTGCTGTCGGTTTTCTTTTTGACAATAAGATTAGCAGCTAAGCGTATGTTGGCAAGCGGGGTTTGAAATTCGTGCAGCATATTATTCACAAATTCTCGCATTTGCTGCATTAGCATTTGCTCGCGCCGCATTAGTCGCAGCATAATGGTGAATGAAGCCAGCAGAAAGAGGATAATAATAATAGACATACTGAACAGTCCGCGCATTTCTGCCATTAGAAAGCGGTTGCGATCAGGAAATTGAAGGCGCAGGCGTATGCCCTCCCGCTCCAGCAGTCCGTTGAGAGTTTGCTGATAGCATTTAGGTCCCCACAGGAATGAGCCATTGTTGGCAAACACCGTATCTGTTACCGCAAAGGAGTAGGTGAGGGGAAGGTTGTAGATTTCCAGCTGTGCGTGTATGATGCTATCTACTTCCTCACTTTTTTCGCGCGCATTGAGGCAGTTGCTGCCACAAAGGAAGCGATCCATGTCCGGGCAGAGGCGCTTGCCAATTTCATCGCGGGCATCTTTAAGGGCCATCACCACCCGATGATTAAAGTTTTTTTCTTCGAGGCGAGCCGACCGTACTATGTAATCGATTTGAATAAATAGCAGCAAGGCCAGGGCCACAAAAGTGCCGACCGATAGGATATGATGTTGCTTATTTTTTCCCATTAAGTTAAAAATAGTCATTCTTATTAATGCGCCAAAATTACCAAAATAAAAGACCTCCAAATCTGTTTTTAACATCCGCTTAACAGGAAATAACAGGTGGATAACGTAATTTTACTCATCACAAACTTAGTTTTGCTAATAACAAACAATAGACAATCATCATTAAAACAGAAAATTATGAAAAAGACATTAGCTCTATCGGTACTTTTTGTGTTCACTATGGCTATTACAGCGCCTGCCATGGCTGCTACGCTGGATCAGGAACCTGTAAAAACTGAGAAGAAGGCCGACGATAAGAAGAAAAAAGGCGAAAAGTGCTGCGCTGAAAAGAAGGCCTGTGCAGAAAAAAAAGCATGCACAGAGAAAAAGGCCTGTAATGAGAAAAAAGCCTGCTCTGAAAAGAAAGAGAAAAAGAGCTAAGGGAATAACTGCTCTTCAGATTAACGCAAAAGCTGCTTCATGGAGGCGGCTTTTGTTGTGTTTGGCCTAAAAATACTTGTTTGTAATTGTGTATTGTTATTTTTACGCGATAAATTAAGTTAGCGTGACCAACAAGCAGCGAATAGACATACCCGATATTGGGCCCGTGACCATACGGTTTAGCGGGCGTGCCCGATATATTAACATCCGCTTAAAACCATCGGAGGGAATTATTCTTACGCTGCCTTACGACAGTAGTGTGGAGGATGGCATCTCTTTCTTAAAAGAAAAGAAAGCGTGGGTAAAGTCGAGCCTTGCAAGGCTCGCAGAAAAGGAGCAGCAATGCACTTTGTTTGATGAGCAAACAAATTTTAAGACGCGTTCTTTTGCTTTGCGGATCAGTAGTCATGCACAGGCGAATATAAGAATAGCACTACAGAATGGTGTGTTGCGGGTTTATTATCCTGCCAATCGCAAGGTGACCGAGCTGGAGATACAGGAAACGATACGCTATGGTATAGAGGAGGCTCTGCGTCTGGAGGCCAAGCGCTATTTGCCCATGCGTCTTGACCATTTGGCACGACGGCATGGCATCCCTTACGCTAAGGTGACTATTAAAAACCTGAAAACACGGTGGGGTTCCTGCTCTGCGGTAAATAATATTAATCTGAATCTGCATTTGATGCGCTTGCCCGATGCGCTGATTGATTATGTGTTACTGCATGAGTTGTGCCATGTGCATGAGAAAAATCACGGCCCCCATTTTTGGAGGCGTTTGGATAGGATGTGTAATGGGCGGGCACGTGAATTGGATACTGCAATGAAAGACTATCGTACCAAAATATATTAACATGAGGTGGGAACAATTATTATCGACGGTCCGCACGGGACAGGAAAATCAAAATCAGGATAAACATGATCGTACGCAGTTTCAGCGCGATTACGACCGCCTCATTTTTTCATCGCCCTTTCGGCGCTTACAGGATAAAACGCAGGTGTTTCCCCTGCCGGGTAGTGTATTTGTACATAATCGACTTACACACAGCCTGGAAGTAGCAAGTGTGGGACGATCGTTGGCCAATAATATTGCCGCCAAACTGTTGGAAAGTGGCATGGGTAAAGCGGAGCTGGTCGCTGAAATAGGATCGGTGGTAGCAGCGGCTTGTCTGGCGCACGACCTGGGTAACCCTCCCTTTGGCCATTCCGGTGAAGCGGCCATCAGTCATTACTTTAGCGATGGGGCCGGCACCCGCTTTAGAGAGCGTTTGAGCCCGGAGCAGTGGACCGATATAACTCGTTTCGAGGGAAACGCCAATGCCTTGCGTATGTTAACGCATGCTTTTAAAGGACGACGAAAGGGAGGATTTGCCATGACCTATACTACCGTAGCGGCCATATTAAAATATCCTTATGCCTCCAGTGCTAATCGTAAGAAATTCGGCTATTTTCAGTCGGAGAAAGGAACTTTTGAGCACATTACAAAAACCCTGGGCTTGCGTTTGATGGATGAGGAGAAGGGTATTTACGCGCGTCATCCCCTGGTTTATCTGGTGGAAGCAGCTGATGATATTTGTTATCAGATTATGGATATTGAAGACGCCCATAAACTGAAAATTCTTTCTTATGAAGAGACCTATGACTTGTTAACCGGATTTTTTGATAAAGAAACGGAAGCCCATGAGTTCGCGCATATAGTCAGTATTTTTGAGGAAGTGACCGATAAAAATGAGCAGATGGCCTTTTTACGCGCCAAGGTAATTGGTAAGCTGGTGAAGCGTTGCACCGATATTTTCTGGCATCATCACGATGAAATATTGGCAGGTACTTTTTCAGGCGGATTGATTGATCATCTTGAAGGACGCGAACAGCATGCCATGGAGCAGTGTAAAACAACAGCTATCAGCAGGATATACAAGCACCCCTCGGTAGTGGAGATTGAGATTGCCGGCTACCGCATTCTGGGTACGTTACTCGATCAGTTTCTCAAGGCCGTAACGCACCCCGATGATTTTTACTCCAAGATGTTGCTGCCTTTTATTCCGGAGCAGTTTAAATGTGAACGCGAAGAGCCGCTTTACGACAAAATTCAGTCGGTGCTGGACTTTATATCGGGCATGACGGATGTGTATGCGCTGGATTTATATAAGAAGATTAGTGGTACTGGCTTGAAGTAGCCCATGATGAAGAATGGTGCTTCTGGTGATTATTGATATTAGCCGATTAAAGTGGGACGGTGAGGATGCCCAATGTTTACGATCTTATCTTAAGAACATCTTTCGGTGATAGACCTTTTACTTTTTTAAACATGGCTGAAAATTTAGAGAGGTTTTGGTAGCCCAAATCATACCCCACTTCCATCACAGAATAATCACCTGTTTTCAGCCTGCGATAGGCTTCGTCCATTTTGGCATGGGTGTAGAACTGATAGATGGAACAGTCATACAGGGTTTTGAAGTCGCGCTTTAGTTTCGACGTGCTAACCCCAAAATTGGCCGCTATCTCTTCGATTGTAATCCTTTGGCTGAAGTCTTGTGTAAGGCGATCTTTGATTTTTAACAGACGCTTATAATCATCGATATGCAGGCCTTGCAGCTCTTCGGCCTCCACATTGTTTTTCGCCATAAACCATATTGCAGTTAGGGCTTCAATGCCGCGGGCGATTACCAATGAGCGCTTCCCAAATTCAATTTCTCTGAAGTAGAAAATATCGTCCGTGATGCGCTCAATCTCCTTGGATAAGATGGTGCGGTAGGCAATGGGATCTCCGCTGCCAAAGGCCACATCGTAGGTGGGTTTCGATTCGGGAAGTAAAGCCATCAGTGCCTCTTTCCTAAACTTGAGTCCGATGGATCGGAACTTGCAGTCAGCCGGAAACTCAGCCACTAGCGGAAACAGCCCATTGTGTGCAAAAAGGCCTTTGGAAGTGCCCACTTCCACATGCTCCTGCCGCTCTGAATAGCGTTGCGTTAATTGTCCTTCCTTAAATATATTAATGTGAATATAGTCGGGGTCATTATCTACAATTCGGTTCACAACTAATACCTTATTGCTCTTTGCTTCAACTACAATTAGTTCTATGTCCTTGTATAGCTGATGCACGGTAAGATAAATTTCCAATGCGGCATTTTTTATGGTGTAGACCCCGGGTGTTCGTTGCCCGCCAAATGTGTTGTACAAGGCATCAATATAGTTTTGAGCCGGTCCTTCTTTTATGTCAAGTATTATTCGTTCCACTTGTTTCAGCTGTAGCTTTAAGCATAAAATTAGTGCAAATGAATTAATAATCAAAAAGATGAAAAGAGCCGATTGGGATATTGTCTGACACTTTTGGGGTAAAAACCGTGGCTTTATCATTGCATCTTTGTAATGTAAAATTTAATTATTAATTCATTTAAATGTTTGAGTCATGAAAACTTTAAAATCAATTTTCGCCGTGAGTATTTTTGTAATGGGTTTAAGTTTAACTTCTTGTGGTAGCGATAATAAATATATTGCCCCAGAAGGCTCACCCGAGCATCCTATTTACACAGAAAAGCCGGTTCATTTGCCCGGGGGAGAGGCCGTTCAGCCTTTGCCGCCTGAGATAGGCCCCAAGTAATTTTTTATCCTGAGTCGATACTCGTGACTCTGTATATACTTAAAGGTTGCCTGTTATTTTACTGGGCGACCTTTTAGTGGTTGGCGGAGAAGGGGATTTGTTATTCAACTAATATTTTAGTTAATTTGAATAACTAAATCTTTGCCCATGAGCCCAAAATCTATTTTCGCCATAATCAGTATCTTATATCTGAGTTCGTTTTCGTTATTTGCACAGTCCACACTTCAATTGGCATTAACCGAGGGAGACTATCAATCGGTGATAGCACAGTTGAAAACACGCTCTGCTTCCCTCACAGCCACTGAGCGTTATTATCTTGCATTGGCGTATCAGCAGAGTGGTTATCCGCAAAAAGCCATTGAGCAGCTCTTGCCCGATACAATAAGTCTGGGGCGTCAGCAGCACGATTTGCTTTGCAAGTGTTACTTGGTAACCGGTAATTATCCAAAGGCATTGCCCCTTTGCGAGCAGCGCTATGCCGAAGAGCCGCAGGAGGTGGCTAATCTGTTGCGCTATGCCGAGATTAATGCCTTCTATAAGGATTATGCACATAGTATCCGCATTTTGGAGCCTTTTGTGCAGCACGACTCCTTGAATTATTCTGTTAATATGATGCTGGCCGAGGCCTACGAGCGGTCTAACTATATTGAGAAGGCCATTGCTATGCATAAAATGATATTGCAACAACAGCCCGATAACCAGAAGATTGCGCTGCGCCTGGCTCGTCTTTATTACGGGCATAAGGATTATGTGGCTTGTCATGATTTATGTGTGCCGTATATAGAGCGGCTGGATAACAACAAGAACTTCTTGTTGATAGCCGGCCTGGCCAATTTCAAAAATGGTTCCAATCATAATGTCTTGGTCATGTTCCGACGACTCGAGTCGCAGGGCGACAGTTCTTTGATAACAAAGAAGCACTTGGGTATTGCATCCTATCGTCTTGAGAATTATGAGGCTGCTTCACGTTACCTTAAGGCAGCTTTCGAACTAAAAAAGGATGATCCGGAAGTGGCATTTTTTTTGGGTGCCTCACTGGGACAGTCCAACACACCGTTGAAGGGTCGACCCTTTTTGTGGTTGGCTAAAAGCTTAATACAACCCTCTCCTTCGCTCATGGAAAAGATAAGTGTTAAGCTGGCCATGATTCATTATGATATCGGTGATTATCAGTATGCCATACGCAGTTATCATGAGGCATTTAAGTACGATAATAAACCACAGTACATCTATCATCAGGCCAGTATATACGATCATAAGCTGCACGATGTGCAGAAGGCCATGGAAAACTATCAGCTTTTTCTCGATTTATTACCTGATGATTTAGATTCTAAAAAAGGAAGTGAACGCTATGCCATAAAGCTTAAGCAGGTTGTGGAGCAAAGGCTTACTGCGCTGCGCGAAGATGATTTTTTCAAGAATGGGATATAGGCATCGGCTTTACGGCAGGATGGTCTGGTGTGGTTATTTGTCGCCAGAAAAAATTTATGAATTATAATGAGTTTGTTCAGTGTTTCTTATCCCCGGGGTTTTGTGGCAGTCATCTGTGACAATCCGCGATCCAAAGCATGCTTTGTGATATGCGTAAAGCCGGCATCTTTCATCCATTGGCTCACTTCATTCGTCGAGTAGCAGTCTCCTCCCTTGACACCCACTAACATATTGATAGAAAAAATGGCGCCTTGCAAGGGCTCTGTCTTATCAGTATTCATAATCCAGTCTTGAATAACGATGCGTCCACCGGGGTTTAAGGACTTATAGCATTTCAGGAGAAGGGCTTTGTTTGTATCTGCGGTATTGCTGTGAATAATTGCAGATAAAAATGTCAGGTCGAAGCCGGTGGGTAGTTCGTTCTGGGTGTAGTCGCCCTCGTGCAATCTTATCTTACCGGTAAATCCTTCGTTTTCTATAATATCTTTCGCAATGGGAGCTACACTGGGGAGATCAAATACGGTGGCTCGCAGACTTGGTTTTTGTTTGATAAGTGCCATGCTATAAACGCCAGAACCACCCCCTACATCCAATACCGAATCTGTATTTTCAAGATCAATGTTTGCAACCTGAGAAGGTGCCTGCTTCATGCCCCGGAAGTGCATGGCCCTGATAAATGCCTTTAGCCACTCTTCACCCCGTTCATTGATGGTTGGGGTGTGTGCCGCCTGTCCTGATCTGATCACATCAGTCAGTTCGCTCCATGTATGCCATAGGTGACCCGTATGCATCAGGCCACTCATGTATGCATCGCTTTCTTTGGCCAGATAGCGCCAGCTGTCTGTTGTATTGCCAAAACCTGTCTCGTTTTTAATGAGCAGCTCCATAGCTACCAGCGCATTAAGTAATCGTTCAGTGGCCTGCTCGTTGAGGTTTAGTTGCTCAGCCAACGATGCAGCACTGTAATATTCTTTGCCCAGTGCCGAGAAGATATTCAGTTCATAGGCCGTTAATAGTATGCGGCTTTTTTGAAACGATACCGCTGTTTCTTGTATTTCCTCAGGTTTCATAGTTTGGTAATAGGTTTATTGCTTCATTGAATAATTTGCACGCCTCGCGTTATGAATGATAAGCCTTGTTGACCGTGGGTCGATATCATTACTGCCTCAAACAGAGGAGGGTTTTTCGTGTCGGCCGCGGCCCAGTCAAAAACAAAATTGGCACCTGAACCACCATCGATATCTTGTTCCTCAATGACGATTTCAATGGTCTCCAGCGGTTTTATGTAAATGGGTTTATCGATATATTGTCGTATGTTCTCACCCAGGGTATTATAATAATCGGCGTGCAGAATATATACCGTGTCGCTAGGCGATACATTGCGCATACTTACCGTTATAGTGAGGTCAAAAGTGCGGTGCTCGTGTATGTGATAGATATGCGAGTATAGGGGCAGGTAGGTTTGACCCTTGGTGCAGTGGTCGAAGGAGTCAAGGCTTGTTTGCTTGCTTTCCCAATCGGCCTGCTGAATTGGATATTTATCGGTTTCCTTGCCGGTGCACGCATTAACGATGAGTGCAAGCAGTAGCAGGAAATAAGTACTTTGGATAGCTTGTTTCATATCGAATGAATTATCACGTTTTTAGTTTTTTACTATAGGGGAGATGGCATTATATTTTTGCCACATTTTTTTGGCAAGCGTAATGGGGTCGCCTTTGGGACTTGCCGGATACGGATTTTGCTGTTGGGTCCACTGTTCTTCCCAGGCGTAAAAATCAATTTCTTCGAGCGGAATTTCTTTCAAATCCTTTCTTAAGAAATCGAAATACATTTTCCATCGTGGATAATAGAAATCTTTGAGCAGACCCGACCATTCTTTGTGGGCATACTCGTGCAACTGTCCGCCATCAGCTGCTTCACGTGGCCCCCAGGTGGTGATTTGCGTACGGGCATTCCATTCATACAAGCCTTTTTCTGCGTCAGTATTCCCTTTGGCTCTGGCATGGCTTATCCAAGCACCCAGTAAAAATTCTTTTCGTGAGCCAACCAAAGTATCCTGATCGAGCACCAGCTGAAGGAATTCCTCGCTCTTTTGATCGAAAAGATTAAGATCCTTGATGTTATAAGCCGCTATCACCTCCTTGTGTAATTCATTCGCTCTATCGGCTAATACCTGGCGCATCACATCTACTACATCATATTGGTAGGTATCCACATTTTTTAGCCTGTCTGCCTGAGACAGTAAGAGGGATGCGGCCTTATGCAGCAGGCTGGGGTCGTAGTTAAGTACGGCATTTCCCCATCCCGAAACATGGGTGATTTCGCGAGCGGGGCGTGCGCATAATATCGATTCGGTGGTGCCTTGCTGCCTGCGATTGCAAGCGTATACGGTGTGATGAAGCAGTGACCAGGCGGTTTTTAGCTCCTCATTAAGCAGTCCGTACCTCGATTTAATATAGGTATCCAGCCATTTGTCAACCTCTATTTCGTCTTTGTGCCAGGGTAATTCAAACAGTAACTCGTATACTACCGGATTGTTATCAATGCCCTCGGGGGTAGTTCCAATTCCCACCATGCCTGGCTGATCCGATTTATTTCGCATCTTATAAACACGATTGGCCAATTCATCCATTTTACCGTACATGCCAGTATTGCCTCCGTAGTTATGTACCATACTGAAGATGTAATCATGTTTTCCAAATCGCTTATTCACACTCATTCGGTGGTCCGGATGGTCAATAACAGAGAGGTCTTCGGCATGTAAATCCAGTATTACTACTTCACCCTGATCCAGGTGGTCTATCATTTTGCGTTTGGGGTTGCCTTGCCACGATTGCATTACCCATTTGGCTTTGGGGTTGATCTGCTTCATGGCCCGGTAAATGGCATCGCCCGATGCTTTCAGGTCAACGCCTTGTGTGTTGCCTCCTTCATGAAAGGGATCGCCCGCATAATAGCAACTTGTGCCAAAAAGCTTTTGCTGCTCCTCGTAATAGATGCTTGCCATTGTATTAAACAGCGAGTCGGTGGGTAAAAGAAAGGCCGGTCTTTTAAAGCCACACCACAGGCCCGGATTATGTATATCGGCATCGGGAAATTTTTCATTTAGATTGCTTGGCACCATGCCATAGAAGCCTTGAAAGACTGGTGTCATACCATATTCTTTCATCCGCTGCTGTATTTTTTTTCTTAGTTTGATCTGGCTTGTTATCCAGCTATCGGGTAGCGGACCACCCCAGCCTTCTAGGTTATTCATATAAAACCAGGCAAAGTAAGCGGGGCCCGATAAGAATGTTTTGATCTCCTTATTGCTATAATTCAGCCGTTTCAGCGTGTTTTGCCAAACAGCTTCTTCGCCAACAATCATCAAGGGCATGTTAACACCATGCAAGGCCATCCAGTCAATTTCCTGTTCCCAACGCGCCCAGTCCCACCAGGCCATGGAATATGAGTAGGTGCAGTAGTTGAAATAAAATCGCTTATTCAGCTCTGTAGATTTTCGTATTTTGGGCATTACCTTAGGTAGGGTAGCAGGCCAGTCGGTATTGTTTCCGCACCATGATATTTGGTTGTGGCAATAATACTTTATGTACCAGTTTAATCCACTGCTAATGGATAGCAGATTGTTGCCGCGAATGATCAACTTGCCGTTAACGGTTTCCAACTCAAAAACATCGTCGTCTGCATCGGTTTTGATTAACTCAAAATCGAAATTATGCATCTGCTGGGGCCAAATGCGCGACAGTAAGTCCCGGATACTCTTAAACGTTTCTTTATCGCTTGTGCAACCTGCAAGCGAAAGTGTTATTATGCAAAAAAACAGGATTCCTGTTATGTATATTTTTTTCATATCGATGGCTTATTTCTTTCTCTTATTAAACGAAAAACTCAGGTTCTTTCCGTTCAGAACAATGGGTGTAGAGTCGCTCTCTAATTTCATCAATCCTGGCATTATCCAATATCCTGGCTTGTTCTGGACAGTAGCGGGTGCAGGCACAGCAAACAGTGCATAGTTCGCCATTAGTATCAACAGTCTCGCCAATGGTAATTGCATCTGTCGGGCATGCATCAAGGCAAATGCCACATTGGGTGCATCGGCTGTGATCTGTATAAGGATGCACAGTGGCCGGCATCTGTTTATAAGGTTTATAAGGATAGTTGCCTTGAATGGCCGGCTCCTTCCATACTGCTGTTTCCTTTAGCTTTTTCTTAATAAGATTTGCAAAATCCTTACACTTCTTCAAGTCCGCTTCATCGGGACGATTGGGGGCGATGGGCATCTCATTGGTAGAGTAGGAGTGCTCGCCAATAAAGGCCGCTCCGGCGATTACCTTAAAACCTGCATTATGCACAATGTCATTTAACTCCAGCAGGGCATCCTCATAATCGCGGTTGCCATATACCACTACAATTACCACCGGCGACTGATGACCCTTCAGCAGTTTTAGATTTTCGAGAGCCGGCCGGGGCAGGCGTCCGGCATATACCGGTAAGCCAATTATGGTAAGCCTATCGCCTGGCAAATCCTGTAGCGCTTCCTGTTTACCACGGATGAGGTTCATTTCATGGATGTGGGGTAGGCCTATATTACCGGCTATTTCGTTTACAATGGTTTTGGTGGTTTGGGTTGGTGAGTAGTAAATGCTTGTTATGCTTTTCATTTTGCTTGTTGTTATATTTTCACCTCATACGCCATTATAGTTAATCAGGCGCTATTTGCCGAAATTACAAACCTACCAAAATACCTTATACTCTTGATGCTTTATTTTTTTTGTGTTGTTGTATTTTTTCAGAATTTAGGATCTAATTTCTCAAATTCATATTTTAAGTATTCTTTGTATAATTTTGAAATGGATTTTATTTCGCCAAGTATGGTTAGTATATCATTGGCCATTAAAATGGTGGAGCCATTAGGGGCAAAGGTTTTATTGTTTCTTTCAACTAAGGCAACTAAAACATCTTTGGGAAGTTGGATATCTTTTAGTTGACGTCCAATCATTTGGCCCTGAGGAGTGCCCTCCAATAGTTTGATGCTCACAAAACGTTCGTTTTGCAATAGGTACTCCTTTATTTCCCGGTGACTATCCATATTGATAAGCGCCTTCACTACGTGTTCTCTGTCTAAAATATCAAGTATGCGCGACAACATACGTAATTGTTGTTTCGGATTATCTTCTGAATTAATCAGGAATACGCAGATTTGTACCGGCATTTTCAATTCGTAATTCTTAAAAGGCAGTGACCCTCCAATGATATGTTTAGATATTAATATTTGTATCGAAGGCTCAAGCACATCTTTGTGCTTCGCATGAAACACCAAAACATTAGGCAGGGCAATAAACGATTCGTCAGGAGTAGAATGGATAAACTTATGAATAACCTCATCCTGGCAAAGATTGAATTTGGCACAAAAATTATGCGATACTTTATTCAATATTTCCTCAAAGGTAGTTGGGACTTTAAGGACAGATATTTTAGATTTTATTACAGTTTCATCAAATGGATCGCCCTCGCGGAGACCCTTTTCTTTTAATATGGTCATTAACTCATTTTCCAGCTCGTCGTACTGGTTTTTGCCCAATAGCGCAAACCAATGATAGACGGCTCCTTCGCGCTTAACTTTCCCCCGCGAATGAAAATGATACCATAACAGTCCCATCACCACAATACCACTTGTGAAAAGAACAGGCATCCACCCTAAATAGATAATGAGAATAAATGAAATAATGATGCCAACAATTTGCATAAAGGGATAGAGGGGAGATAGGTATCCCGGGTCATATGACTCTATTTTACTATTGCGAAAAACAATGACCGAGAAATTGATGAAAATAAAAATGAGTAGCTGGAAGGTGCTGGCCAATTTTACAATGCCTTCTTCTGACAACAGCAGAATGAATAAGATAATTAAGGCCGTAGTAAGTAATATGGCTACTACCGGGCTTCCTTTCCTGCCAATTTTTGACAAAACTACAGGAAATAATTTGTCCCGTCCCATTGCAAACGGATAGCGTGATGCTGATAAAAGACCTGCATTGCCTGTTGATGCAAAGGCGGCAAGGGCTGCAATGGACATTAACCATACTCCCCCATTATCAGGCAACCATTTAAAAATCTGTTTAGCAGCTGTGGCTGCCGGTGCCATTTCGTTTGCCAGGGCGCTGGGCTCAATCACAGCCACCATAATAAAAACTCCCAAACCATAAATCAGCCCAGTCACCACTAAAGACAGGATCATGCCCAGGGGAATATTTCTTTCAGGTTTTTTAATCTCCTCAGCAACACTTGCAATTTGTGTTAATCCCAAATATGAAACAAAAACAAAGCCTACTGTGGTAGCCAGGCCCCCAATGCCATTGGAAAAGAAAGGAGTAAACTGGGAAGTAATGGATTCGTTTTTTATGGATTCTGTTGTGAATATGGATAAAAGGCCGTCTACAATAAATGTGATTAAAATGACTATCAGAAATACGACAAAGACTTTTTGAAAGGCCGATGTTTTTTTTGCTCCCACAAGGTTTAAGGCCATGAAGAAAATTGTTGCAATGATGGCAACTATTTTGGTGGGAACATCCCAAATGATAGCCGCATAAGCACCAATTCCTATGATGGCAAATGCTGTTTTTAGCATAAGCGCAAAGTAAGTACCCAGTCCACCTATGGTACCCATCACTGGCCCCAGGCTTCTGTCCAGAAAAAAATAGGCTCCTCCCGATCGAGGTAAGGCAGTTGATATCTCAGCAATGCTAAACATTGCTGGTAATATTAATACGCCCGCAAGTAAATATGCCAAAAATACAGATGGTCCGGTGTAATGCGAGGCAATTCCGGGCAGCAAAAAGAATCCTGAGCTAAACATTGCCCCGGTACTTATGGCAAAAACATCGAATAATCCCAGGTCTTTTTGTAATTTACTTTTATTAGCCATACATCTGAGTCTTTATTTCAACAATATGATGCATAGCAAGATAAGAATAAATCCTTATTAGTTCTGAAATTATTTGGCTGGTTTCATCAGATCTTAATGTGATTTTTTTATCACTTGAGCTTAACAAATTTATAATAACGTGTTGTGTTTTTCTCGGGAAAATAAAAAGGCCGCCCGGCAAAGCGGACAGCCTTTTAACTTATTTTTCGAGAATAAGACTAAACAACTAATTATATTATAATGCTTTTAGCGCCGCATCGTAATTGGGCTCATTCACAATGTCATCCACCTGTTCGCTGTGCGTTACTTTTCCCTTTTCGTCGAGTACTACTACGGCCCGCGATAGCAGTCCGGCCAATGGCCCATCAAGCATCTTTACACCATAGTTCTGACTGAACACCTCGTCTTTGTACTCCGATAATGATATCACATCATTGAGGCCTTCGGCACCACAAAAGCGGGCATGGGCAAAGGGTAGGTCGCGCGATATACATAGCACCACGGTGTTATCCTGCTTAGCGGCTTCGGCATTGAAGCGGCGCACTGAAGCAGCGCAAACACCGGTGTCCACACTCGGGAAAATATTTAAAACAACTTTCTTACCCTTGAAATCGGCCAGAGAAACTTCGCTCAGATCCGTTTTTACCAGGGAAAAATCAGGTGCTTCTGCACCCACGCGGGGAAGGTCGCCTGCTGTATTTACCGGCGTGCCTTTAAATGTTATCTGTGTCATTTTGTTGCAATATTTTATTATATCCTTTAAACAATGGCTGTGTGCTTTTGTTTCAAGCCTTTAGTACGATAGTGGCCGGAAGGAGAAATCTTTCCGGCCATTGATTTGATAATGTATTACTTATCTCTCTGTGATTTTTCTGTTTGCTGCTCATTGGACAGTGCCTTTTGTACTTTACGTTCGTTATAAAAGGCAAAGAAGGATACTACGGCCACCACCACTATGGAATAATACACAAAGGATGGAATGGGCAAGGGATCGCCTTTGGCATAGGAGTGCATGCCCGCCAGATAGTAGTTAACACCCACGTAGGTCATTATTACCGAGGCAAAGCCTATTACCGACCAAAAGTTAAAGGTGGTACGACCCCGCATGCCCGGTATAAAGCGCATGTGAAGAATAAAGGCGTATACCAGTATAGTAACGGCCGTCCATGTTTCCTTGGGATCCCATCCCCAGTAGCGTCCCCAGGATTCGTTAGCCCATACACCGCCCAGGAAGCAGCCGATGGTCAGCAGGTAAAGTCCCACGGTCATGGTCATCTCACTGATGGCCGACAGCTCCTCAATGGTGAGTGAGAAAGTTTTGTTTGAGCGGGGCGATTTAATGCCAAATAACACCAGGTTAAGGAAGCCCAGGAGGGCACCTAGCGCCAGGAAGCCATAGCTGGCCACGATAATGGCCACGTGTATGGTTAGCCAATAGGATTTTAATACGGGTACCAGGTTGGTAATTTCAGGATTCATCCAGCTAAGGTGGGCCACCATCAGGATGATGCCGGTGAAGAAGGCTGTAACCGAAAGGGCGATTGGGCTTTGTCTGCTGAATAATAAGCCAGCCAGTGAGGTGCTCCACCCTATGTACAGCATCGATTCATAGCCGTTGCTCCAGGGCGCGTGCCCCGAAATGTACCAGCGGATGATCAAACCGGCCGTGTAAACCACGAAGGCCAGGACAATGAGTATGAGTCCGCCTTTGATTATCCATTTAAACTGCCATTGGGGTTTTACCAGTGTGATGAGTTGGAAGAACAAGAGGATAAGTCCCAATACTAGGAAGTAGGGCATCAGGCTCATAAACAGCGAGCTGTTGTTATAGAATATTTCAATTTTCTTTTTTGTTTCAGATGGAAGAATGCTGTGTCCGTATTTAGCCTGGTAGTTGGCAATGGCCTTCACATAAGTGGCTTCTTCGGTCTGCTTTCCAGCCGCCAGTGCTTCCATATACATGCCAAACAGGTTGCGCACGAGCAGACTATCTTCCTGACTTGCACTCTCGGCCTTAGCGCCGGGCGTTAGCCATGGAGCCTGTTCATCACCGGGTTGTGGGAATAACTTAAGAAGGCTCCCCATTTGGGTCATATAAAATACGTTGATCTGTTCATCTACCTTCACGGCTTCCTGCTCCAGCTTATTGCGGTAGGCAGGTCTTTTACGGTAGGAGTCTTCTACCAGCTGGCGTATTTTGTATTCCCCCTTGTCAGTAAAGAAATCTTTGAACGATGCCTTCTTACCACTGATTTGCAGCTGTGACTTTAATTCGTCGTGCTTAACGGTTATCATGGGTACTGTTTGCCAATAGGCGGCATCTATCATCATGCTTAGTATTACCCGATCGGCCGACCAACCTTTAAAGGTATGATGTTTGGCCAGCTTGCGTACCACCTCGCTGTTAAGTGTGTTAAGGGGCTTGATGCGGCCTCCGTTGTCCTGCACCCACAGCTGTCCAAAGGCATTGGCCGAGGCCTGACTAATGGAGTGGGGCGGGTTTAGTTCGTTGGCGAAGGAGCTAGTGCCGGCCAGCAGCGCCAGAAGGACCATTAATTTCTGTTTCTGTTTATACAGCTCGCGGGTACGACCAATCAGTTGGCGGAAACGTGTATTGGGCGCTATTAGGGCGGCCAACATACCCAGTGCCATCAGAAAGTAACCGGCATAGGTGAGTAAGGTACCCCACCAGTCGCGGTTAACCGACAGTACAGTGCCTTTTTCATCGCGGTCGTAGGACGATTGGAAGAAACGGTAGCCATGGTAGTTCAGTATGTTGTTCATAAATATGCGTCGATCTTCTTTCAGGCCCGTGCGCTCATCAATCAGGGTTACTTCGCTGGCAAAAGAGCTGGGGCTCTCACTGCCGGGATAACGTTCCAGTTCAAATTTATTAAGGTGAAGGTCAAAGGGGATATGGATCTTTTTGGCACCGTAGCGAACAGTAAAAGTTACCCCATCGATCTCAGCCGTATAAGATTCACCCAGCACGTCTTTTTGTCCGAATACAAAGAAGTCTTTGCGTTGATCGCCCAGTTCGGCCACGAACTTAATGGCATCGGGCAGGCCACGTCCCTGATCGCCTTCCACTGAAACGGGTTCGATGGTGGCACTGGGCAGGTAACTGGTAAGTACCATACGTAAGTCGCCCACACGATATAATACCCCACTGTATAACTGATGAATGGAGTCGGCAGCAAAGGTTTGTGTGTTGCCTGTTTGCATTTGCATCATGCTAACTTCTGCTGTCGATTGATAATGAGGAGCACCATCTTTTACGTTTAGTACAAGGCTGTACCCATCTTGCTTTACAGGATTAAAAGCAATGTGGTGGGATCCTACCTGTACTTCATCGCCTTCAAACAAGGATACTTCCTGTCGTCCGGTGTTACCCGACAGCACCAGGTTAATGGCAGGTTTTCCTCCGGGGCGCTCCACCGAACGAGCAACTGCCTGAGGTATAAAGAGCTCGCTATGTAGCCTCAGTCGCCCCTGTGGTGTGGCAAAACTGGCGGCATATTCATGAGGACTCACAACGGAGTAAAGCACATGCGCTTCGTCTTCATCCTCGTAATTATCAGCTGTTACCCGCACATTAATATATTGGTCGCTGGATAGGATGGTGCTTGATGATTCGCCTTCGCGGATGTGCATCATGCCCTCGTAACCCACATAGCGGGTGACCGCTGCCCCCACAATAATCAGCAGAAACGACAAGTGAAAGGCTAGCGCGGGCAGTTTTTTTACATTAAAGCTCTTGAATTTAATTAAGTTGCCAAGCATATTAATGGCCAGCAACGCAAAGACCACTTCTAACCACCAGGCGTTATACACCAATGCTTTAGAGGCATTGGTGCCAAAGTCATTTTCGATAAATGTGGCAACACCCAGTACGGCGGCCAGAAATAGTAACAGGCTGCCCATGAGCCAATAGGCAGTTAGGAATTCGAATAATTTCTTCATATTTCATCAATTGAATGTGCAAGATAAAAATTTCCTGGAGACCAATTTTATTTGGCCTTCTGCAATTGGGAGATTAAAATAGTAAATAAGACCAATAAATCTGAAATTTACAGGATTAATTTTTATTTAACCTTATTTATGACATCATATCTTAATTGCTAACAAAAGTTATTGAGAAGCTATATTATTATCCTCATCAGTAAACTATTTCCTGTTTTTGTCGTAATGGTGCCAATTACTAATCTATTAAAATCAAATGATGCGAATAACGACAAAGATTATCGTTTTCTCGCTGGGTATGTTGTTGATATTGGCGGTTGCAATTACTCTTCCGACCAGTTATGTGAATTACAAAACCCGGCAAAAGGAGCTTAAGGAATTGGAAGTTATGCTGCGAAATAATTTCGACGCAGTTATAAAGCACGAAGTACAAACGGTAATAAGCCTTTTAGAAAGTGTTCATGAAGAAATAAAGCAGGGAAGGATGAGCGATGACGAAGGCTTACAGCTCGCCGCGAAACTGGTACGCGAACTTCGTTATGGCAGCGATGGCTATTTTTGGATAGATACCAAGGAGGGAATTAATGTGGTGTTACTGGGCAATGAAGATGTAGAAGGTAAGAGCCGCTGGGATAATAAGGACTCCAATGGTAAGTATCTGATACGGGACATAATAAACGCAGCCACACAAGGCGATGGCTTTAGCGAATATTGGTTTCCTCGGGCCGGCGAAACAGTGCCTGCACCCAAGCGTAGTTACTCTGCCTACTTCGCGCCTTTTAATTGGGTGGTGGGTACCGGTAATTATATTGATGATATTGACCGGGTGATTGAGGATAATAGAGCCGTTAGTTTGGCCAATCTGAAGAAGAGTATCCGTATGAGTGCTGCCATTACAATTTGTATTCTGGTGATATTATCTGTTATCATCATTTATGTGGGTCGTAAGTTTGCCGCCATCATCATTGGTTTGTCTGAATCTACCGAGGAGATAGCACAGGGTAATCTCCTGATTGATATACCCACAACTCAGAATGATGAGATTGGAACGCTTCAGCGATCTTTGCAGCATACCATACAGAAGCTGAAAGATATTATGCAGGACATCGTGGAGGGCTCGGAAAATGTAAGGGCGGCCAGCGAACAGATGGCGCAATCGGCCGAAAACATCTCCAACGGTGCCACCTCGCAAGCTGCCTCTACCGAAGAAATATCGTCTTCCATTGAAGAAATGGTTTCCAACATTCAATCCAATGCCAACAATGCTGCGCGTACCGAGCAGACAGCAGAAAAGGCTGAGAAAAGTATTAATGACTTGCAGACCACTGTGAAGGAAAACCTGAATGCCATGGAAAGTATATCGTCCAAAGTGGCCGTGATTAAGGATATTGCTGTTCAAACTAACTTACTGGCCTTGAATGCCTCGGTAGAAGCAGCGCGCGCCGGTGAGGCCGGACGTGGTTTTTCTGTGGTGGCCGGCGAAGTGCGTAAGTTGTCGGAGGTGACACAAGCCGCTGCCGGTGAGATCGATGAGCTGTCGGCCAATAGTTTGACCATTGCTCAGCAGTCGTGGGAGGCCATGGAAGCCTTGCTACCCGATATTGCCTCTATTATGCAGATGATACGCGAGATACTGGCCGCTGGAAAGGAACAGGAAGCAGGCGCCAATCATATTAACAGCGCCATACAGTCGCTGGTGAATATTACCTCTGAGTATTCAGCCTCGTCGGAGGAGATGGCGTCCGGATCAGAAGAGCTGTCTCGCCAGTCGGAGATGTTGAATGAGAGCGTTGCCTATTTTAAAATTAAATAGGGGCGAATGACAATGAATAGCTGCGATGGACACTTAAGTAACTTGCACAGATAGTGGCTTTTTTGTTGCTTTGCATCGTTTTTTTCTGAATTATAACATTTGAGTCAAGAAACTATAAAATGAGAAGAATTATAAGCTCGCTGGTGGCTATGGTATTAGCCACAATGGTATTTGCACAAGAAGAGAAAACTTTTAAAGTTGAAGTGCATGGTTTTGTTGGTGTTAATGCTTTTATGGATACGCGCCAGAGTGCCACAGCACGCAATGGTAATATTTATTTATTTCCTAAGCCGGCCAATTTCGATAATGAACATAACGACTTGTCAGACCATGCGTCGCTCGATATCGATGCTGCCTTTAGCCGTTTTAATGTGGGTGTTACAGGACCTGATGTACTGGGAGCTAAAAGCTTTGCCTTTATCGAGGCCGATTTCTTAGGCGATAAAAATACATCTCATCAGGACCTTAACTTTCGGCTGCGCCATGCTTTTGTACGTTTGAACTGGGAAAAGACAAGCTTATTACTGGGGCAGTCGTGGCATCCTTTGTTTGTTACCGAAAACGTGCCGAATACTGTGAATGTAGGCTGTGGCGTGCCATATCATCCGCTGAACCGTCAACCGATGATTCGTGTTGGGCATCAGCTGGGCAATCGCATCGAAGCCATTGCCTTTTTGATGTATCAGAATGACTTTTTGGATAAGGGCATGCACGATGCATCAGAGAATTCGATGATTCCTGAATCGGCACTGCAATTAAAATACAAGAGCGAGCGTTTTTTTGCCGCGCTAACAGGCGGCTATAAAGTGTTGAAGCCGGCGCTGAGCGATCCGTATACGGGTATTAAAACCGATGAGCTGGCGAAAGGGGGCTACGTGGCTGCCTCGCTGAAGAAGGACTTTGGAGTACTTACTTTTAAAACCGAGGGTTTGTTTACTGCGGGTATGACCAATGTGGTGATGTTGGGTGGTTTCGCTGAAAAGACTAATGACAGCCCCGAACGTGCGTATAGTGCCATTAAGAATTTTAGTTTTTGGGCCGATGTGGAATCCAATGCCAAAAAGGTGAAGCCGGGCATTTTGTTGGGTTATACCAAAAATTTAGGTACGTTTGACAAAGCAACACCGTTGGCCGGATTTAATATTGGTGGTAATATTGCCAATATGTATTCCATTGTGCCTCGCGTTAAGTTTATGGCATCGCCCAGGTTAATGTTCGGTCTGGAGTGGATGTATGTGGTGGCGGCTTATGGTGGTACTGATGCCAACGGAGATTTCATGTATGATGCCTATGCCAAACCCATTAATACCGAGAATTTCAGTAATCACCGATTAACCGCTGGTATGCGTTATTCGTTTTAAGGGAAGTAAGTATGAAGCAGACATTAGCAGTCGTATCCGTTTTGATGATTATAACCGGTTTTGGCATGATTCATAGTACCAAAGGGCTGATGGAAATAATCAGCATGCTTTTAATTGGTATAGGTTGTGCATATCTGCTATTTTTGTTGCTCACACAAAATAACAAAAGCAAATAGTCCAAAGGCTATGCGCATATAGGTAAAGCTTATGTTTTCAAAAGAGGAAGCGAAAGAAATACGGCAGTTGTTCTGGCACAAGCTCGAAAGTCGCACGCGGCGTTTGCCCGGTCAGAAGGGGAAGAAGATCAACTGGATTTTTGATCAGACAGGTGTTAAAGGCCTCGATTTGCGTTTCGATATTAATCGCGAGCGTGCCATTGTGGCGCTGGAAATTAATCACCGTAGCGAGGAGCGTCGTTTACAGTTGTTTGAAAAATTGGAAGCGTGTAAAACAATTTTTGAAAACGAATACAGAGGGTCTCTGGTATGGGATTATTTCTATAACAAAGAGGAGGGACGTGATGTGTGTCGCGTGTATGAGGCGCTTTCGCCCGCCGACCTGTATCAGCAGGAGCAATGGCCCGAGGTAATGCGTTTTATGATTGATCGTATGATACGCCTCGAGAAGGCCTTCCTGGAAGTCAAGGACTTTTTGCAGCACGATGAATTAGGACAGTAATAGCGATGACTATTGAAATAAGGGGCTTATCCATTTGGGTAAGCCTTTTTTGTATCGTCGGCACAAGTGCCGGTTCCGGGTGAAATACTGTCCAACGGCACGCGTGTAACAGGGGAACTCGAGGGTCAGGTTGTTACCTGCACTGCGCTTTATTACATGGTAAACAATGGCTTTTAGTCCACGTTTATTTTCGTCATTGTCGAAGCCATGGATAAGTGATAAGCGATCGTGTGATCGCAGTATAAAAGCCCCTGCCATAAGCTGGTTATAACGATCATAAGCGGCATACACAGCACTGGTTTTATAGCGTTGTGAAAAACTGATCAGGCGCAACAAAGTAGCAAAGTAGGTCGCTTTACGTGCCGGTTTAGATTGAATAGCCGCAAGGTAGCTAGTGGGTGTTAAATCGCGGATGACAACAATGTTTTTGGCTTCATAATCTTCTATCGCCTTTTTTAGCTCAGGGGCAAAGCTTTTTTTAAGCTGCTTGGCATCTCGGATAAGATCCAGCAGCCCATAACTGAAAGTACGGCTTGCGTTGCCGGGTAGTTTATTATAGGGACTTAATATTATCGACAGGTGTTGATAAGGAATAGCTTGAAGCACTTGCATGGCCTCCATAGGACTGATGGGCTTACGATTGATAATGCCTAGGTAAGGCACCAGATGCGGGCAATACACCTGCCGCATAAAAATGCGCTGCTTAATGGGTAGAGGAAGTAGTATGTTGTAGTCTTCACTTACCAGCGCCTCCCAGTTATCGCATACAATATCGAGGTACCATGTAGTGGCAAAAACAGCTCCGTTGAGGGCTTCTTTCACACAGCCATCCCATTCCCGGTCGTTAATGTCATCGCGTGTTATGTGTTTCATTGTTACCATGAAAAACTACATAAGGCCTTCGTCGGCAAAACTGCAGAAACCATTGTCGGTTACAATAATATGATCCAGAACGGGTATGTCCATGATATGACCGGCCTCGCTCATTTTTTTGGTGATTTTGGTATCCGCCTCACTGGGTTGCAAGTTGCCACTGGGATGGTTATGACACAATATAATGGCGGCCGCCAGATGATCGATAGCTGACTTAAGGATGAGCCGAACATCTATGACGGTGCCGGCAATACCACCCTGGCTGATCTTATTTTTGGCGATCACTTTGTTGGAACGGTTCAGCATCAGCACCCAGAACTCTTCGTGGGGCAGGTCACCCAAAAGGGGCTGAAAGATGTTGTACACATCGCGGCTGCAGGTTATTTTGGGTCGGTCTTCACTCTCTTGCAGCTTGCGTCGTCGCCCCAGCTCCAGCGAGGCAACAATACTAATGGCTTTGGCTTCACCAATACCATGATATTTACTTTTTAGGTCAGTCACACTTTTCTTTCCCAAAGTATTCAGGTTATTACGGCAGTCGCTAAGTATTTTTTTTGAAAGTTCAACGGCACTCTCGCGTGCACTGCCCGAGCCAATTAAAATGGCCAGCAGCTCGGCATCGGACAAGGAAGCCAGGCCTTTGTGAAGGAGTTTTTCGCGCGGACGGTCTTCCAGCGCCCATTGTTTTATACTCAGGTGTTGGTAGCTTGCCATCTTTTTATTTTAATGAAAAGATAAAGAGGCTGCATGAGAAAGTAAATATCAGATACAAAAAAAGCTCTTCAAAAATTATGAAGAGCTTTCTGCGCAGTCCCTAGGAGAATCGAACTCCTGTTTCAAGGATGAAAACCTTGCGTCCTAACCACTAGACGAAGGGACCTTAGTG
>NZ_JBNGOZ010000020.1:29804-92669 GCF_050589825.1 Carboxylicivirga longa
CGCAGTCCCTAGGAGAATCGAACTCCTGTTTCAAGGATGAAAACCTTGCGTCCTAACCACTAGACGAAGGGACCTTAGTGCCTTGTAAGGCAATAAAGTTGTATGTGCAGTCCCTAGGAGAATCGAACTCCTGTTTCAAGGATGAAAACCTTGCGTCCTAACCACTAGACGAAGGGACCTTAGTGCTGCCTATTAAAGCGTGTTAACCTTTTTGGTTAATTTAGACTTTAAGTTAGCGGCTTTATTCTTGTGAATAATATTATTCTTAGCCAGCTTGTCAAGCATCGAAGTTACTTTTGGAAGTAATTCCATCGCTGCTTCTTTTTCAGATGTTTCTCTCAATGCTTTCACAGCATTACGCGCAGTTTTTGCATAGTAACGGTTGTGAAGTCTTCTCTTCTGTATCTGACGAATTCGCTTTTTTGCTGATTGATGATTTGCCATCGTTCTACAATTAAAAATTGTTAATCTTCTTATCTTTGCAGTCCCTAGGAGAATCGAACTCCTGTTTCAAGGATGAAAACCTTGCGTCCTAACCACTAGACGAAGGGACCTTATTTGCTATTGGACTTGTGTATTTGTCTCAAATGCGGATGCAAAGATATAGCAAATTCATACCCTTCCAAATTTTTTCACAAAAAAACATTCAAAAAAAATGCGCATTTTCGCCGTATCTGGCTTCTAGTATTTGTATGATAGTGATTTAAGCGATTCAAAAAAATTAAACAAGACATTTAGCTCTTATTTAATTTGCACAGCTTTCTATAAATGTTTTATATTTGCAGCAGTGAAAAGTGGAAGGATTTGGCTGATTGCAACCACGTAAAAAAAGTGCTAAAACGCGTATTTCGTTCGTACCTCCTCTTTTCACATATCATTATAGTATTAACACGGGCCTGTAAAATGAGCTTTACAGACTTTTATTTTTAAGGATATGGGATATTTATTTACATCAGAATCAGTTTCTGAAGGACACCCCGATAAGGTGGCCGACCAAATCTCCGACGCTTTACTGGATAACTTCTTGGCCTTCGATCCGGATTCAAAGGTGGCATGTGAGACTTTAGTTACCACAGGTCAGGTGGTGCTGGCCGGCGAGGTGCACTCCAAACACTATGTGGATGTGCAGGAGGTAGCACGCCGTGTTATTAATCGTATTGGTTACACCAAGAGTGAGTATCGTTTCGATGGCGATTCATGTGGTGTTTTCTCAGCCATTCATGAGCAGTCGTCTGATATTAATCAGGGCGTTGATCGTGCTGATAAGATGGATCAGGGAGCCGGCGACCAGGGCATGATGTTTGGTTATGCTTCTAAGGAAACTGATGATTACATGCCTATCTCACTCGAGTTGTCGCATCGTTTGCTCATCGAAATGGCCAATATTCGTCGTGAGGGCAAGGTGATGACCTATCTGCGACCTGATTCCAAGAGTCAGGTGACCATTGAGTATGGCGAAGATAAGCAACCCAAGCGAGTGCATACCATTGTGGTATCAACACAGCACGATGAGTTTGATGCCGATGAGCCTATGCTTGCCAAAATTAAGGAAGATGTGCGAAAGGTATTGATTCCTCGTACTATTGCGCAGTTGCCACAACGTGTTCAGGATTTATTTGATGACGACTATATATTACATGTTAACCCAACGGGTAAGTTTGTGATTGGTGGTCCGCATGGTGATACGGGCTTAACGGGTCGTAAAATTATTGTGGATACCTATGGTGGTAAGGGAGCCCATGGTGGCGGTGCTTTTTCGGGTAAAGACCCCAGTAAAGTGGATCGATCGGCTGCTTATGCTGCCCGACATATTGCGAAGAATATGGTGGCCGCCGGACTGGCCGATGAGGTGCTTGTGCAGTTATCGTATGCCATAGGGGTGGCAAAACCCGTGGGTGTGTTTGTGGATACTTATGGTACTGCCAAGGTAAAGTTAAGTGATGGTGAAATTGCTGCTAAAATTGCCGAAGTTTTCGATCTGCGACCCGCAGCCATTGAGGCGCGCCTGAAGCTGCGTTACCCCATGTATGAAGAAACAGCGGCATACGGACACATGGGACGCACGCCGCGTACGGTTACTAAAACATTCGAATCGCCATATTTTGGTGCTAAAGAATTGGAAGTTGAGCTTTTTACGTGGGAAAAACTGGATTATGTAGACGTAATTAAAGAAGCCTTTGGACTATAATCGTCGTACACAATATTAAAAAAGCCTTAGCGTATGAGTTTTTATAACTTATCGCTAAGGTTTTTTCTTTACATGCTAACTTGTCTCTTTACCTTAATGGTCTCTGTTTTATAGATGACTACTGTTTGAAATAGGCAATAGTAGATTTTAGTCGCTCTGCTAACTGCATAAGATGTTCGGAGTTGTTGGTGAAGATGGAGGCAGAGCCTGAGTTCTGTTGCGTCACCTCGTTCAGCTCCTGAATCGCACGGTTAACCTGCTCGGCTCCGCTTTGCTGCTCCAGGCTCGAAGCGGTTATCTCTTGCACCAGGCGGGCTGTTTTTTCTATTTCCGGTAAGGTATTGGCCAGTTGCTGACCTGCCTTTTCTGCAGTGCTTACGCCTTGCTGTGTCAAACCGATAATTTCGTTAGCGGCCAGTTGCGATCGCTCAGCTAATTTTTTCACCTCGGCAGCAACCACCGCAAAACCCCGTCCTTGCTCACCGGCCCGCGCTGCCTCTACCGCTGCGTTGAGCGCCAGTATGTTAGTTTGCTTTGCTATCTCTTCTATAATGTTAATTTTTGCCGATATCTCCTGTATTGAAGTAGTGGTGTCCTTCGAGCTCTCAAAGTTATCGCGTATGTCCTTGGCTGACGAAAGGGCAATCTCCTCTGTTAGCCTTGCGTTCTGACTGTTTTGCTGGATAGTGGCCACCATTTCTTCCATTGAGGAGGAGATTTCTTCTGATGAGGCAGCCTGGTTGGCCGCTCCGCTTGATAACTGATTGGATGAAGCGGCCAGTTCGCGACTGGCTCCATCAATGGCTTCAGCCCCTTGTCTTATATCATGTATAATCTGCTTTAGTTTGTTGCTCATATCCTTCAGGGCGCGCCCCAGGTCACCCGTTTCGTCTTGCTGATCTGTATCGGTATTAATTAATGTGTTTAGGTTTCCGTCGGCTATGTCACGGGCTATTTCAGCACTACGCACAATGGGATGAACAATTTTGCCGGCTGTTATATATACTATGACATAGAGTATGGTAAGGCCGATAATGCCAATGATCAGACTCTGATAAAATATAGTGTTCGCCTTTTTCAGAATGACTTGTTTGGGCACTTCAATACCCAGCGTCCATTTTTTTTCAATGCCTGTAAACTGAACAGGTGCATAGGAGGCATAGTAATTTGTGTTATTGGACGTGTTATAATATTCGAAGCCATGGTTGTTGCCAGTGAAACTAGATCGCAGGGCAGCTTTGAACTTACCCTTCTCTCCATTAATTACTTCTCCAAGTTTCTTCGAAACCAGGTTGCCGTTACTATGGGCCACGATGCTTGTGTCGCGCGATAGTAAATAGGATACTGCGCCTTTGTAAGGATGGATGTTAGCAATGATTTTAGACATGTTGCTAAGGCTTATATCGACACCCACTACGCCCAGAAATTGTCCTTTTTCACCTTGTAAAGGAGCGGTGATGGAGGTCATCAGTATGCCCTTGAGTTCTTTCGTTACCTCATCATAGTAGGGGTTCCATATATCCGCTTTGTTATAAGCACGTGCCTGATAATATAAACCGGTCAGATTTTCGTTGTTCATCTCCACCTTCTCCGAGCTTTGTTTTAGCTGTCCGTTTAGGCGAAACACAACATTGCGTTGTCGTCCGTTGCGGAAGCCATAATTGGCATCAAGGGCCTTTAACTCCCATATTTGCCAGGTTGAGAGTAGCTCCGGGCTATTGTTGCACCATTGGTAAAGCAGTTCGTTGTATACATCATCGCGGTAGGCGGCATCCATCGACAAATAGCTATTATAATTATCACGCATGGTGTTGGTAGCCGTAATTACCTGGTTGATTTCATCCTGAATTAAATTGCAGGATGCCCGCAGGTTGGCATCAATGATGTTTTTGGAGTCTTGGAGGGCACTTGTCTTAAGCTGAAAACTTATAAAAGTGAGCGTGATGCCATAGATAAGGGTAAAAGATGCTAGTGTATAAAGTAGTAGTTTACTTTTAAGGCGTAGGTTGAATGATTTTTTCACAGTGCATTAGTTTAGGTCCTTGTATCTTAATACAATCTTACGCATAATGCTGTGAAAAGTTTAATAAATCCCAATCTATTTTAACATATGTAAACAAAAAAATGCCCGATTGAAGGTCGGACATTTATCTGATCGTAAAGTGTTGTAGTTATTTTGTAACGTGCACTTTAAAGTTTAGTTCAAAGTCATCGTATATCATTTTATCTCCCAGGTTTTCAAAAAACTTACCCGAGCCGTAGCGAACATCATATTTGGTACGATCCACTACCAGTTTTCCGGTAAAGCTGTGGCCTTCTTTTATTACATCAAACGCAATGGGGTGAGTTTTCCCTTTGATGCTTAATTCACCCTTAACATTGTATTTCGAGTCTTTGCCGCTTACTTTCGTAATTTTAAGATGGCTTGTGGGGTGTTTATCAACACCAAAAAAATCATCGGACTTTAGGTGACCCACTAATTTCGCATTGTAGTCTTTGTTTTCAATATCAGTGCAAGTAATACTAGTCATATCGACTGTAAATTCACCTCCTACCAGTTGGTTGTTTTTCATTTTGAGGGAGCCCGACTTAAAGGAGATGTAACCTGTATGCTCGCCGGTTACTTTTTTGCCCAGCCAGGTAATTGTACTCGATTTTGTATCTAACTGTTTAACCTGAGCCTTTGAAAAGGGCACAATCAAAAAGAAGGTGGCGATAAGTAATGATACTTTTCTCATGGTGATTGTTTTTATACGTTATAATTCTGTTTGAAAGAAAACGTTAGGTGTTCAACAAAGGTTCATTGGGCCTTGTTAAAACTTTGTTAACAGGCAGTCAAAAGTGTAATACAGATGTTCAGGTAAGCCATAAAAGTGATGCGTATTACTTATTTTTAGCCTTTGTAAAGCAAAATAAAATCAATACAATGAACAAGTTTCGAACGATTATCTACGGCGTACTGGCAAGTGTATTTTTTAGTTGTGCGGCCGACGGAGATAAGGCTGATCCGCTGCTCGATTATGTCGATCCTTTTATCGGTACCGGTTTTCACGGGCACACTTTTCCGGGCGCCACGCTGCCTTTCGGTATGGTGCAGCTCAGCCCCGATACGCACCTCTATGGGTGGGATGCCAGCAGTGGTTATCACTACGAGGACTCACTGATCTATGCCTTTAGCCATACGCACTTGAGTGGAACTGGCATTGGCGACCTGGGTGATGTGGCATTGATGCCTTATTCAGGTGACTTGGGGCAGACCCCTGTTGCCACTTTTGATAAGGCCAGCGAGGAGGCTTCACCGGGATATTATACCGTTCATCTGCGTAACTACGATGTGGCGGTGGAGTTAACCACCACCTTACGGGTGGGCATGCACCGTTATCAGTTTGGTAAGAGTGATGAACGCAATGTGATGTTGAACCTAAGTCATGTGCTGCAATCCAACTGGGGCAATGCTATTACCGCCAATCGCTGCACAATTATTGATGCACAAACCATTGAGGGCGTGCAGCGTTCAACGGGTTGGGCGCATGATCATCTGGTGGCCTATCGCATTGAGTTTTCTGAGCCTGTTGTGAAGCGCAAAGTGCTGGTTGATGGTAAAGAAACTGAGCAGTCCATAATTGACTCTAAAGACGCACAACTACACTTCTCATTCGCACAGAGTGATGAGCCGCTGGTGGTGAAAGTGGCTATTTCGGCGGTTGATCCTGAAGGAGCTGAGAAGAATATGAAGCAGGAACTGCCGGGCTGGGATTTCGATGGAACGCTAAGTTCAGCACAGAATGAGTGGCGCAATCAGCTTCGTCAGATGACCATTGAGACGAATGATGAAACGATAAAAACGAATTTTTATACGGCACTTTACCATTCTATGATGGCGCCCTTTATCTGGCAAGATGTGGATGGTCGATACCGTGGCATGGATAAGCAAATTCATCAGGCGGCCGAAGGAGAGGTTAACTACACTGTATTCTCCTTGTGGGATACTTTCCGTGCTTTTCACCCCCTCATGACCATTATTAATCCTGAGAAAGCTAGTATCTGGAGTGAGGCGCTAGTGCAAAAATACCGCGAGGGAGGCGTATTGCCCAAATGGCCTTTAGTAAGTAACTACACCGGTACCATGGTAGGGTATCCCGCTGTGTCGGTGCTGGCTGATGCTGTAGCCAAGGGGCTTGCCCCAAACGACCTTGATGCATGGCTGGAAGCAGCTGTTCAGTCGGCCACCTGGCGGCCTGATATTGTGGAGCGTTTCAAAGGTACGCGTGAGGCTGCTGTAATGCCCCGCCATATTTATTTTAAGGAAACCCTGGGTTGGGTGCCCAGCGATTCGGTAGCTGAAGCTGTTTCCTATGGTTTGGAGATGGCCTACTACGACTGGTGTGTGGCACAAATCGCTACGGCGGCTGGTAATACGGCAGTGGCCAATGAGTTCAAGAACAAGGCGGCTTACTTCAAGCACTATTTCGATGCCAAATCGGGATTAATGCGGGGTAAGAATTACGATGGCAGCTGGGTAACACCTTTCCGCCCTCGCTATTCGAGTCATGAGAAGAGTGATTACGTGGAGGGGAATGCCTGGCAGTGGAGCTTCTTCACACCCCATGCCAATGATGAGCTGATTGAGTTGTATGGCTCAGCCGATCGCTTCGAGGCCATGCTCGATACCCTCTTTACTACCGACTCTACCATCGAAGGTGAAGATGCCTCGGGCGATATTACTGGTCTCATTGGTCAGTATGCCCATGGAAACGAGCCAAGCCACCACATGGCCTATCTGTATAATTGGACAGGAGCGCCGCATAAAGTCAATGAGCGCCTGGATCAGATCATGCGTCAGTTTTATCTGCCTGAGCCTGCCGGTATCATCGGTAACGAGGATTGTGGACAGATGTCGGCCTGGTATGTGATGAGTGCATTGGGCTTCTATCAGGTGTGTCCGGGGGATCCTACTTATACTACCGGGCGCCCAATGGTTGATAAGGCTACCATACGCGTTGGGGAGGGGCAGTTGCAAATTATCGCCCATAATAACAGCGCTGAAAATATGTATGTTGAAAAGATATTACTGAATGGCAGGCAGCTTGAAAAACCCTTCTTTACCCACGAGCAGTTGATGGACGGAGGTACGCTGGAGTTTTTTATGAGCAATAAAAAATAGGTAAAATAAGATTTCGTGCATCTTTGTGCGATAAAAAATACGGATGAGCCGGTGCTACCGCAGTATGACAACTGTGCAGCTTCGGCTCATCTTTGTTTATGCCTTCGGTATATTTTTTTGAGTAATGCCGAATGGGAGTATGTAAGTTATCCTAATTGCCTGATTATATTGTTGTTTTTAAGGATTATAGGAAGAGGTGTAATTTGATTACGTGGGTGCTATTAACTATTTTCGGTGCAGTCAAACCTAAGTCTATGAAACACCTGTTCACTCTTTTCGTACTGTTAATTTGTTTTTTCACAACCCTACAGGCACAGGAGGTGCCCCATCACATTAGTAATGGCGCTATCTACGAATTTATTGATGAGCTGGCCAATAAAGGCCTGGTTACGCTTAATACAACCATCAAGCCCTACTCGCGCCGCACCATTGCTCTTGCTCTAAAGCAGGCCGATGGTCACCCGGAGTTAAGCAAACGGCAGCAGCAGGAAGTGACTTTTTACCGGAAGGATTTTAATAAGGAACTTTTGGTGGGGAAGGACTTTGATAAGCGTTTTGATGTTTTCTATCACAGCGATTCCTTATTTAAGATCACCATTAATCCCATTCTTGGGGGGCAGTTTTTTAATAATGGCGATAAAACGGTGTATCATCGATGGGGTGGTGCTGAGTTTTATGGTTCGGTGGGTAAGCATCTGGCTATTTATGGTAGCCTGCGCGATAATCATGAGTCGCGTTATCTAGGTGGGCCTGAATACATCAGCAAACGTCCCGGTGCCGTTTATAAGGGCGATGACCTTAACAAAGACTATTCCGAGGCGAGGGGCGGCATTGTCTATTCGTGGAAATGGGGCAGTCTTGGCCTGCATAAGGATAATCCGGTATGGGGGAGTGGTTACAGCGATGCGGTAATACTTAGCGGGCGGGCACCGTCTTACGGCTACCTGTCATTTAAAATGCAACCGGTGGAGTGGTTTGAGTTTAACTATATGCATGGATGGCTGGTGAGTGAGGTGGTAGACTCATCGCGTACCTACAGGGTATATAATGGCGATCGTGAGGTGTATGCCAATAAGTTTATTGCGGCCAATATGTTTACGGTAAAGCCCTGGAAGAAGCTGAATATCTCTTTTGGCAACTCTATTATCTATGGCGATACAGACTTTAACCCAGCTTATCTGGTGCCTTTCCTGTTCTTTAAGTCGGTAGATCATACCTATAACTCATGGGATAACTGGGTGGGGCACAATGCGCAAATGTTTATCGACATTAGCAGCCGGCAAATTAAGGGATTGCATCTCTACACTTCTTTTTTTATAGATGAAATAGCCATTTCCGATATGTTTAATCCGGCTACTCACTCCAACGATTTTGCTTTTAAGGTAGGAGCCAAGTCCAATGATTTGCTGCCCAATCTAATGCTTAATGCCGAATATACCTTAGTACGTCCGCTCACCTACGAGCATTTCATTCCCACGGTGGATTTCGAGAGTAACTTGTACGGATTGGGGACTTACATGGGCGGTAATGCTGCCGAGCTGTTTTTGTCCTGTGCTTATGCGCCCATTCGCGGCTTGCGCCTTCAACTCGATTATACACATTTGAAAAAAGGGAAGGATTATCAGCAAATATTCGATGACGGAGAGGTGGCCTTACATCCTGAAATTAATCCGGATCAGGAGGAGATTCGTCGCGGTCTTCCCTTTATGAATGAAGTGCGCTATAAGAATGCAAGCATTACTTTTAAGGCGGCTTATCAAATTATTAATGACGGATTTATCTTTGTGGAGGCTACCCGTAATAGCTTTGATGGGCCCGACAAAGAGATTTATTCCAATCCTTACTACCTGAGCGGCGATAATATATTATCCTTCGGTATGAACTTTGGATTCTGATATTTTTGTTAATTTAACAGGCTTGAAAATGGTAATATGGAACAAATAAGAATGGTGGATCTTAAGGCTCAGTATAATCGACTTAAGCCTGCGATCGATACGGCCATGGAGGAGGTGCTGGAGCAAACTGCATTTATTAACGGGCCTGCGGTAAAAACATTTCAGTCTAACCTGGAAAGTTATCTGGGTGTAAGGCATGTAATACCCTGCGGAAATGGTACCGATGCTTTGCAGGTGGCGCTGATGGCCATGGATTTGCAGGAAGGAGATGAGGTGATCACCTCCACCTTTACCTTTATTGCCACGGTAGAAGTAATTGCCCTTCTCAAGCTAAAGCCTGTACTGGTAGATGTTGACCCAAATACTTTTACGCTGCTGCCCGAGGCTGTGGAGGCTGCTATTACTAAGCGGACAAAAGTAATTTTACCGGTGCATTTGTTTGGTCAGGGGGCCGATATGAACCGCTTGATGGATATTGCGCAACAGCATGGAATTAAGGTAGTGGAAGACACCGCGCAGGCCATAGGAAGTAACTATCGCCTTGGTGACAAATCACTGCGCCTGGGTACGATAGGCGATGTGGGATGCACTTCTTTTTTTCCCTCTAAAAATCTGGGTTGTTTTGGCGATGGCGGTGCCTGTTTTACCAATAATGATGCCTTGGCAGCTCGTATGCGCATGATTGTGAATCATGGATCAGAAAAAAAATACTATCATAAAGTAATCGGAGTCAATTCGCGTCTTGACACTCTGCAGGCCGCCGTCCTGAACGAGAAACTCAAACATTTGGATGATTTTAATGCCCGTCGATGCAAGGCTGCTGACTTCTATGATGGTATCCTTCGTGGACACGCTGAGTTGCAAGTGCCCTGTCGTATTGCCGAATCCGAGCATACCTTTCATCAGTACACGCTGCGGATAAAGGATGGCCGACGCGATGCTTTGCAGGCCTACCTTAAGGATAAAGGAATTCCTTCAATGATTTATTATCCTGTGCCTTTGCATCGTCAGGAAGCCTTTATACCGTATATGGAAAATACAACTATGCTGCCCAATGCTGATTTATTAAGTACAGAGGTGTTATCTTTGCCCATGCACACAGAGCTGAGCCACGAACAATTAAGTTATATAACCGATGCCATCCTGGCATTTTTTGAATAGATTATGAGTGAAATCGATTATTATGCTCACGAAACAGCGGTGATAGATGATGATTGTGTCATCCATAAAGGGGTGAAGATCTGGCATTTTTCACATATTATGACAGGTTCTGTTATTGGCGAAAACTGCAATCTCGGACAAAACGTGGTGGTGTCGCCAGGGGTTACCTTGGGTAAAAATGTAAAGGTGCAAAACAATGTTTCTATTTATACAGGTGTTATCTGTGAAGACGATGTGTTTCTTGGGCCATCCATGGTTTTTACTAACGTGGTGAACCCGCGAAGCGCCGTTAACCGCCGCAATGAGTACCTGAAAACGATAGTGGAAAAAGGTGCTACCATTGGAGCCAATGCTACAATTGTTTGTGGACACAATATTGGTAGATATGCTTTTATTGGTGCCGGAGCGGTCGTTACAAAAACCGTTGTGCCTTATGCGCTGGTGGTGGGTAATCCCTCACGTCAGATAGGTTGGATTAGCGAGTTGGGTCATCGTTTGGAATTTGATTCAGCCGGTATTGCGGTGTGCCCTGAAGGAAACGACAAATATAGATTAGAGAACAACAAGGTAGAGAAGATAAGGGATTAATGATTTCAAAAGCAACAATACAATTTGCCATAATTGGTATGGGGCACATTGGTAAGCGCCATGCCGAGATGATAAAGCGAAATGAAGCGGCCGAACTGGTGGCCGTATGCGATATATTAACGGCTGATGAGGTGGGCTGGCAGGGAACGGTTCCTTTTTACAAGGATATGGAGACCCTGCTTGAGCAGCATCCCGAGGTGGATGTGATTAATATTTGCACGCCCAATGGTTTGCACGCCCAACAGGCTATTCAGGCGCTGGAGGCGCGTAAGCACATTGTGGTGGAAAAGCCCATGGCACTTAATAAGGCTGATGCCGAAAAGGTGATCTTCAAAGCGCTTCAGGTATCGCGACAGGTATTTGCTGTGATGCAAAACCGTTATTCGCCACCTAGTGTATGGTTGAAGCAGATTGTGGATGAAAAACGTTTGGGTGACATATTTATGGTGCAGCTAAACTGTTACTGGAACCGCGATGACCGCTACTACAAAAAAGGGAATTGGCATGGCGATAAAGAGCTGGATGGCGGTACTTTATTTACCCAGTTTTCGCATTTTGTGGATATTATGTATTGGCTTTTTGGCGATATTGCCAATATTAAAGGACAGTTCAAGGATTTTAGTCACCAGCATTCCACCGATTTTGAAGACAGTGGCTTTGTTTCCTTTGACTTTGTTAACGGTGGCATGGGTAGTCTTAATTATAGTACTTCTGTTTGGAATCAGAACCTGGAAAGCAGCATCACCATTATTGGTAGTAAGGGCACTGTTAAGGTGTCGGGTCAGTATATGAACGAGGTGGTGGAGTGCCATATCGAAAATTATGAAATGCCAACACTCGAAGCTTCCAATCCGCCCAACGATTATGGACCCTACAAGGGATCGGCAGCTAATCATCACTATGTAATTGACAATGTGGTAAGCGTGCTCAAAGGCGATGGAAGTATTACCACCAATGCCCTGGAAGGGCTGAAGGTGGTTGAGATGATTGAACGTATATACAAACACAAACCCTCCGGATTATAAATTCACACCAACTATGTTAGAACAGTTATTAGCAAAAGAAAAGAAGCTTTCTGTGATTGGCCTGGGCTATGTGGGCCTGCCTATTGCATTGGAGTTTGCACGTAAGATGTCAGTCATTGGCTTTGATATTAAAGATGAGCGCGTTGAGCAGATGCGCAATGGTATTGATCCAAGTAAAGAGTTGGATGCTTCGGCCTTCGAGGGCTGCGATATTACCTTCACCAGCAAGGCTGAAGATTTAAAAGCGGCCAACTTTCATGTGGTGGCGGTTCCTACGCCCATCAATGAGCATAATCTGCCTGACTTGCGTCCGCTGTTGAGTGCGACACGGGCTGTGGGTAAGATTCTGAAGAAGGGCGATTATGTGGTGTTTGAATCAACTGTTTATCCGGGTTGCACCGAAGACGACTGTGTGCCCATCTTGGAAGCCGAATCGGGTTTGAAGTTCAATATTGATTTTAAAGTGGGTTTTAGCCCCGAGCGCATCAACCCCGGCGATAAAGAACACACACTGACCAAGATATTGAAGATCGTATCCGGTAGCGATGCGGAATCCGCGCAAGTGATTGAAGCAGTGTATGCAAGTATCATAACGGCAGGAATCCACAAGGCGAGCTCCATTAAAGTGGCCGAAGCGGCTAAGATTATTGAGAATACGCAGCGTGACGTGAACATCGCTCTGATGAATGAGTTATCGCTTATTTTCGATCGTATGGACATCAATACTTTTGAAGTGCTTGAGGCGGCCGGTACCAAGTGGAACTTTCTGCGTTTCTTCCCCGGCCTGGTAGGAGGACATTGTATTGGTGTTGATCCTTATTACCTCACTTATAAGGCCAATGAGTTGGGTTATCATTCTAAGATTATTACGGGCGGGCGTTTTATCAATGACTCCATGGGTGGTTACATTGCGAAAACGACCGTAAAGAAAATGATTTCCAATGGTAATAAAATAAACGGAGCCCGGGTGCTTATTATGGGTGCCACCTTTAAAGAAAATGTGAGTGATATTCGCAACTCCAAAGTGGCTGATGTGGTTAAGGAATTAAAGTCCTTTAGTGTGGATGTGGATGTGATTGATCCGCATGCTTCATCGGAAGAGGTGATGCATGAATATGGTTACGGTTTAATTGATACCGTAAATGATAAATATAATGCCGTAATTGTTGCGGTTAATCACGATGAGTATGTGAAGCTTGATGAGGCCTACTTTAAATCCATTATGGTTGATGAGGGAGTTTTTGTTGATGTGAAAGGCATCTATCGTAATAAGATAAAGGATCTTACTTATTGGAGTCTCTAGTGATTTTGTAAGTATAAGGCATAAAAAACGGTGTATCGAAAATTTTTGATACACCGTTTTTGGGTTTTGTAGCCAGCATTCCAACGGTAGGCTGTGCGTTTTGTTTAGCGGTTAATTTCATAATAGTATTCTTTAGTTCCGGAAACCAATGATACAAAATAATTACCTCTGGGTAGGTCTTTTAGGTCGAACATACCTGAGTAAGTAGTTTCTGATGATAAATTCGCATTGTATAGTTCAGCTCCTATTTTATCAGTGATGCTAATGGATAAGTCTTTGTTGTCAAAGTTATTGTGGCTTACGTAAAGCTTATCTTCTGCAACCCTGAAAAAGATCAGATCTGATTGCTCCATCACTTTCGTATTGGCCGATTGGATTAGTTCTTTGTTGGCAATGGTGAAAACATCGGAAGAGGTCCCGTTTTTGCCCGTCAGTTCAATGGTGTAATCGCCATCGTCCAAAGAGGTGAGGTCAAAAACTTTCTGAAATGGGGTGGCTGCTTTAATCTGCGAACTTGAATATAGGAGTTGGCCTTCTTCATCGAAAATTTTCACACGATAGGCTTCTGATAAGTCGTAGCGTGCTGTAATAATTGCATAGTTGGTTTTTAAATAAGAATCGATAACAATGGTACCTTTTCCAAATACTCCGGTACTCAATAGGGTCAATGCTGCAATTGGCAAAATCCTCCTTAATACATTTGCTTTTGTCATAGTAAAATTTGTTTAATTGTTAATAATTTTATGCTGCACCCTTTTGTTTGTGGGGTACGCTACAAAAATAGCTTGTTTTACTACAACTATATGTTAATATAAGGAGGTTGTATTGTTAATTATTCGAAATGTAATTTTTTACTTACCAGCAGGAGAGGTGTTGTCGCTTTTGTTACTAAAAAATTGATTTTTTAGTTTGGATTAGAAGGAGGGTCTTGGTTCAAGACCTTGATTCTTAAGGGGTGAAAAGCGTGTCTTTCGATATGTTTCATACCTGAAAGTCGTTTTTAGTTAGGAGGAAGATAACGGAAAAGAGAGGGGGAGAAGCCTAAATTGGGCAGTGTTCAGTAAAACTGTGTTAAAAAGGTGTAATTAATCCATTAGGAAATTTCAGATTGTTACCTTGTGGTTAATTTCAATAACAGATTATAATTTGCATTTCGGAGGAATCGCAACCCTGTACTTGCATTCGTCAATCAATTTTGTTCAAATATTTATCGGATGACTGAATTATTGAGCTTTTATTCAGTCACCCGATAAGTTACACTTTTACAAGGATCCGCCTGGTTAGGCTTCTGCTATAGTCGTACGTGATAATTTAAGCACGGTTGGGTGCACAAGGCGCTGATAGTCCTTATAGGTCATTTGAATTAACTCGGCATGGTTACAGGCATTGAAAGCGATGGTGGTGTCCTTGCTTAGTTTTTCGGCAACAAATACATCCATGTTGTACAAATTACCAAAGGGTGGTTGGGCACCTACCTCGCAGTCCACAAAGGCGTTTTTAAATTCTGATTCAGTGGCCAGTCGCACTTGGTCAGTGCCTGTGGCCCGCTTCAGTTCATTCAGGTCAACCTGGTACGAGGCCGGTAGAACTACCATGCACAAGCGGCCGTTTACTTTTACCATTACGGTTTTAGCAATTTCTTTGCCCGAAATGTGTGCATAAGCTGCTGTTTTCTGGGCAGTGTAGGCTCTGGAGTGAACAATGCGTTTATAATTGATATGCTCCAGATCTAAAAATTTCTCTAATCGTGTCAGTGGCATAATTTTCCCTCCAATTTATCGGTTTATAAGTATTGCCTTTACAAAATAGCGCTTACATAAGTTACTACAAAAGGACTGTGCTGTAAAGGGGATTGGCGTATTAAAATTTCGCTTACAGTAAGCTGCCTGGTTTTTAATGAGGCATCTTTGTTTTCAACTTATTTTATGCCAATTTTGTGGCACAAAACACTGTACGAATGGGAAAAGGAAAAGAGCTAAGCACCGAGGAACTGCATTTTTTAGGCATCAAGGTGGTTTATAAGGATATGGTTGATAAAGGCTATAAGGTATTGAATGTGCGTAAGGAGTTGGACGTAAATCCACAGATACTTGCTACGAAGGATGGCAAGCGTTACTTTGTTGTTGTGCGTACCGACCGCTTCCCCGAAATGGGACTGATGCTGCCTCACATTGCCGCCGAGGTGATGAAACATGGGCATAAGCATCAGGCAATATGTTATTTTGCCAGTGTGGGTATTGCCAATGCTAATGGGCAAACCGATGAGGAAATGGCAAAGCCCGAGAAAGATGGCGAATATTATATTAACTACAAGGGGCTTGAGTTATTTCCTGGATATTAATGGTTTATGCTTAATAAGATAAAAGGCTTTTACCAAAAGAATCGGTCAATGATATTAATGGGGCTGTTCTTTTTGGTGCTTATGCAGATATGCAGTCGGGGAGGACAAGTGGAACGAAGCCTTCCGGTGCACGATAATAACCAGTCTGATGTGGTAGCTGAGGATACTTTGCTGCGTCCTTTGGATGAGTTGTATTATGAAGAGTTGGCCAAAGAAGGAAAAAAACGTAATCCGGAAACGATCAACCTGCTGATATTAATTATGCTGGTTCTGCTGGTTTTTGTTGCTACCAAGCGAGGATGGCTCAATAAGCTAAGCCCATCTTTTGTATGGTTAGGCTTAAGTGTTAAACGCAACAAAACAAGCAAGGCGCGCATAGCCACCATTTTAATTCGCAACCACACCAAGGAGAGTCTTACCTTTTTGCCACCCGTTATGGTTTTTAGTGCTCCTTTCAAAAAGGTTCGTAAATTTCGGATAAAGGGCGGTGATGGCTCTCATGTCTTTCCACTAACACTGATGCCGGGAACCGAGCATCGTTTGCGTATCGACATAGATGGTTTACGGCAGAAGGCTAACATTCATAAATCATGTCGATGGATGCGTGTAGAGGTAAACGCTGGCTTAAAAGATTATGCTTCCCTATGGCGTTATTTGTTTTAAAGCAGTGTTAATTGTGGTAAAACTGTACTGTTTGAATAGCGGGATATAAGAAATGAGATTAAATTAGCATTCATGAAATATTTACTATTGATTATTTTGCCCTTGGCTATACTGAGCTGTTCAAAGCCGCAAAAAGCTGCCTATCTCACGCTAAAGCCGGATGGCCCTGTTTCCGGGGTGCTCCATTTATACAGGCTAAATAATCACTACGACTTGTTCGACAGTGCTGTGGCTGTATCCAATGCCGGTCATTATCAATTTGTGAAAGACTCAGTGCCTTTTGGTATTTACGAGTTACGACTTGATAATAAGGCCTTGGCTACCTTAATTATCGAAGATGGTATGCCCTTTAGTATCAGCGGTCGTTTCGTGGGGGAGAATCCTGATTTGACGGTAAGTGGCAATGCTCATACGAATGCTTTATGGCAATGTGAACAGGTGGCCGATGAACTGGGGTACGCAATAAGTAGTATTGTCAAAGATGTGCCGGATTCTGTCAAAATAGCTGATTTCTACAGTGTGCGCGATTCAGTTTACACGAGCATTAATGCAGCTGTGTCTCAGCATGCCAAAGAAATAAAGCAAATTCATAAAAATCACCAGAATAGTTTAATGTCGCTGGCTCTTGTTCAGCTAAAAGCTGGCAATCATTATGTGTTTAACCCCGATGCAGAGATGGAATTCATTGATGAAGTGCGTAATCAATTGATGGCTGCTTATGGGGCTTATGCTCCCGTGCGCGCCTTCAGTCAAAGGGTGGATTCACTGATGAACCGGCAGCTGTTTAACGCCATCAGTAAAGAGGGGCGTACCTTACCAACCATGGTGGTACCCGATGCCTGGCAGAAAAATGTACAGCTTGATAGCTTAATTGATAAACCAACTCTATTGGTATTATGGGATTCAGGGCAGGCAGCCTCAAGGGCTATCACAAGTCGACTGATGCGTTGGAGCTGGCGCTATCGCCAACAGGGGCTTCAGATCATAATGATTTCTTTTGATACAGATCGGGCAGCCTGGCTGAAGGCCATTAAGGAAGATCAGTTAGCACTTTTGCACCTTTCAGACCTACAAGGGGTCGGGTCGTCGGTGCTGAAACAGCTGGGACTTACTTCAGTGCCCACCTTGCTGCTGCTTGATGAAAATAAGGTGGTTGTTAAGCGCTGTGGCGACCTGGAGGAGTTAACTGTCGGAATGCAAAAGTTATTGAAGTAAAGCTCGTGCGGGCTGTGTTGTATGGCATTTTTTGCAAGTAAGCGGCATAAAAAAATTAATCCTATATTTGAACTCTCTGGAAGGGTATGGTGCGAAAAGTCAAAGAACGGGCGAGTCGCATTTGACTCCATAAACTTGTAGCTTTTTTGGCAGTCGTAGGCCAGATGGGATGCAGCGGATAAGAACTAACTAATCAATTGATACGAAAATATGAAACAGGGATTGTTTTTAATACTTATTATCCTATTGACCACCGCGTGCAACAACACGGATAAATACAAAATATCAGGACATATCGAAGGCGGCAAAGGTAAGACGCTTTATCTTCAACAGCGGGGGCTAAGTAGTACAGTAACCATAGATTCAGTAAAACTTAAGAGTGGTGATTTTGAATTTAAGCAAGAAAGATTGAGCGAACCCGGCTTTCTGGTGCTTGCGCTGAGTGAGAACAATTTTATAACCTTACTGGCCGATACTACCGAGCATATTATTGTAGAGGCAGATGCGAAAAACCTTGAAACAAGTTATCAGATCAGAAATTCAATTGGCTCGGTTTATATTCAAATGTTTAATAAGCGTGTGAGGGCTTTGAATAAAGAACTTAATGCGCTGGTGGCACAGTATAAGGCTACTGAAGATAAGGCCGAAAGGATCGCCCTGGAGAGGGAATATCAGGAGCGCTTGAACGAACACAAAGATTTTGTGGGGGAATTTATTATGAAGAATCCGCGTTCTTTCGCCGGATATTATGCCTTGTTTCAAACACTGGATGATAATTCGGCTGTAATGGATGTGTATGATAAAAAAGACCAGGTTTATTTCTCTACTTTGGCGACCAGTCTTAATCTTTATTATCCAGAATCGGATAGGGCCAGCCATCTTTATAACTATGTACTGGGAGCTAAAGCCCGGCAGCAGCGGCAGAAGTTCACCGAAGAGTTACTGGCATCGCATACCGCCGAAAGTGGCTATGTTGATATCATGGCCCCTAACCTGGAGGGTGACACCATAAAGCTATCTTCGCTGGAGGGTAAAACGATTATTCTAAATTTCTGGGCCTCGTGGGATGAAAAATCCATTGCAGCAAACCGTCACCTGAAAAAGATGTATGCCAAGTATAAAAACCAGGGATTGGCCGTTTATGCCGTTTCACTCGATAAGAGCAAGGTGCTTTGGGAGAATGCCATTGAAAAAGAGGGTTATGAGTGGGTGAATGTAAGCGATTTGCAATATACCAATTCTTATCCTGCGCGAATGTATAATATTCGTCAGGTGCCCGCCAATTATATCATTAGCCCCAAAGGCGAAATTATTGGGAAAGATTTATTTGGCAATCGTTTGAGCGATAAGTTAAAAGAGCTGTTTTAATGTTATAAAATTGTAGCAGAGACCGCAATCATTGCCTTGATTGCGGTTTTTTGTTGTTCATATATTGCGATAACTATCAAGGTGATAATAGGTGGCTCGAAGGTTTCGACTGTTCTATTTGATTGTTCAACAGTGATTTGCTGTATATGAATTGTTAGGAGTTACTTCATTTTTCTAATATATTTGTCCGTTGATTAAAAAAAACTCGTACTTGGAAACGACCAAAAAAATTTATTTCGCATCCGATGTTCACTTGGGAGCACCGGGCATTAAAGATCATCGCGTTCATGAAAAACGCTTTGTTCAGTGGCTGGATTCGATACGCCACGATGCTGCCGAAATTTATCTAATGGGAGATATCTTTGATTTTTGGTTTGAGTACAAGCGTGCTGTTCCCAGGGGTTTTACAAGGTTTCTGGGTATGCTATCATCCATTACCGATAGTGGTATACCCGTGCATTTTTTTACCGGCAATCACGATATTTGGGTCTTTGATTACCTCGAACGCGAGTGTGGCGTTTTGGTTTATCGTAAGCCCTGTGTTAAAATGCTTAATGGGAAAAAAGTGTTTTTGGCGCATGGTGATGGTCTGGGATCTTACGATCGTCGCTATAACTTGTTAAAGAAGGTTTTTACCAATCCTTTGGCGCAGTGGCTATTTGGCTGGGTGCACCCCAATCTTGGTATCGGATTGGCTGACTTTTGGTCGGGTAAAAGTAGGGCTAAGAACAATAAGGTATATGGCAACCGCTACCTTGGCGATGACAAGGAGTATGCGGTACTATATGCCAAGGAGTATTTAAAGAAAGAAAATATCGATTACTTTATTTTCGGACATCGCCATCTGGCGCGAACGGTCAGTGTGGGGCCGCAGTGTCAGCTTGTTTTCCTGGGTGACTGGATTCATCAGTTTACCTACGGGGTGTTTGATGGTGATGCCCTGGAGCTGAAGTACTTCGAAACGGATCAATAGTTTGATATTAGAAAAACCATTACAATGAATTCAAAGGCTGAGATTTATGCGGTGGCTACCGGCACGGGAAGCTACGTGCCTCCTGTGGTTAAAGCCAATGCTGATTTTATCAAGAATACCTTTTATAATGAGGATGGTACGGTGATAGCGGCAGAAGGGCAGGATATTGTTGAAAAATTTGAACAGATAACCGACATCGCCGAACGGCGTTGTGCCGATAAAAATCATGTAACCTCCGATCTGGCTACCTTCGCAGCCCGTGAAGCACTCGATGATGCCGGCTTCGATAAGGAAAAGCTTGATTATATTATCGTAGCACATAATCTTGGCGATATGCGCCATGGTTCTATCTATCCGGATATATTGCCAACGCTGGCATCGAGGGTGAAGAAAAAGCTGGATATTAAAAATCCAAAATGTATAGCTTACGACATTACCTTTGGTTGCCCCGGATGGACGCAGGCCATGATACAGGCAAATTACTACATCAAATCGGGTGATGCCAAGAGTGCACTGGTGATCGGTGCCGACACTTTAAGTCGTGCCATGGAGCCTCACGATCGTGATTCTATGATTTTTGCCGATGGAGCTGGTGCGGCCTTGCTAGAAGCCCGCGAGAGTGAAGTGCCGGTAGGTATACTTAAGCACGCCGTGCAGACCGATACCGATGAGCACATTGATTTACTGCGCATGGATGATCCATATAATGCTGCTGTTAAAGGTGAAAATCTATTTCTGAAGATGTATGGGCGCCGCTTGTATAATTATGCTTTAACCAATGTGCCTCAGGTGGCCAAAGAGTGTCTTGATAGAAACAGGATGGTGCTTGGCGATGTGAAAAAGGTGCTGATTCACCAGGCTAATGCCAAAATGGATGAGGCCATTCTAAAACGAATCTTTCGCTTATATGGCGAAAAAAAGGTGGATTTGAGTGTGATGCCTATGACCATACGTGAATTGGGTAATAGTAGTGTGGCAACTGTACCTACATTGTTCGATCTTATTCGCAAGGGTAAATTATCCGATCATGTACTTGAAAGTAGAGATAATGTGATGATGACTTCCGTGGGTGCCGGCATGAATATCAATGCCTTTATGTACAAGATGCCTTAATTAGATATAGAATAAGTACTTGAAAATAAAACGGGCAGTCCACAGTGGACTGCCCGTTTCTATTATTATTAATCTTCTTGAATTAGAAGAATTCCTCCGTTATTGGCATTTCTTCTTCTTCGGTCTCAATTTCGCCTTCGCCAGGATTAGTGGTCGACTCGCCACAGTCGATATTAATATTGAAGTTAAGTGGCTCTTCAAATTCATCCTCAAGGGTGATGTCGAGCTCCTCATCGGCATAAACATCTTGCATATAGAGGGCAAAGATTGGCAATGCCATGTTGGCACCCTGTCCAAGGCCAATTCCATCAAAGTGGATATCGCGGTCTTCGCCACCAACCCATACTCCGGTAACCAGTTGTGGTGTAACGCCCATAAACCAGCCGTCGGAGTGATTCTGTGTGGTGCCTGTTTTACCACCAATCTGGCCAAATAATTGATACCTGAAGCGCAGTCGGCGTCCAGTTCCCTGGTTTACAACTCCCTGCAGCAGGTTGAGCATCAGAAAGGCGGTTGTCTCGCTGATGGCCTCTCTTTTTTGTGGGTGAAAATCGCTGATTACATTGCCGTAACGATCCTCAATGCGGGTTACAATCATGGGGTCGATGTGTACCCCTTTGTTGGCGAAGGTACAATAGCTGCTGGTCATCTCCATCAGTCCAAAATCTGGCGTGCCCAAACACAAAGCCGGTACGGCATCCATGGGGCTTTTGATCCCCAGCTCGTGAATGGTGTTGGCCACGGCTTGCGGGTTAAACTGTTTCATCACCCAGGCAGTAATATTATTGTTGGAGTTGGCAAGTCCCCACTTCAGCGTTACCATCTCGCCTGCCCGTTTGCTGCCGCTGTTGCGCGGTGTCCATGTTTTTCCGCTACCCAAATAGAAGGTTTGTGCGATGTTGGGTACTAAGTCGCAAGGTGTAAAACCCTCCTGCATGGCCAGGGTGTATACAAAGGGCTTGATGGTGGAGCCCACCTGTCGCTTGCCTTTTCCTGCCATGTCGTACATAAAATGCTTGAAATTAGGGCCGCCCACGTAGGCTTTCACATGTCCCGACAGGGGATCAATAGAGATCATGCCGGCACGCAGGAAAAATTTATAGTGGTGAATGGAGTCCAGTGGGGTCATCATAGTGTCGCGTTCGCCCTTCCAGGTAAAAACCTTCATGTCGTAGGGTGTATTAAAAACACGCATAATGCTGTCCATGTCGGCACCATTGCGTCGCAAGTCGCGGTATCGATCCGTGTTTTTAATGGAGCGTTCAATAATGCTTTCGTAGTCTTCCTGCGACAAATCCTTGGTAAACGGAGCCCGCGGGCGTCCCTTCTTCTCGGTGAAGAATTTGGGCTGTAGGTCTTCCTTTAAGTGCGTTTTAACAGCTTTTTCAGCATATTGCTGCAGGCGGGCATCCAGGGTTGTGTATATCTTCAGGCCGTCTTTGTAGATGTCGTAGCGGCTTCCATCAGGGCGATAGTTTTTATGAATCCATCCGTACAGGGGATCATCTTCCCAGCGGGCACTGTCTTCCAGAAATCGTTGCTCCATCCACGAGGGGTAGTTTGAGCGCTGGGGCTCATCAGCGGTGAGTGTTAAGCGCAGGTATTCTCGGAAGTATGGCGCTGGACCTTCTTTGTGGTCAGCACGATTAAATTCCAACTGAAGGGGAATGCTGGAAATGGAGTCGTACTCAGCTTTTGTGAGATATTGTGCCTTGTACATCTGTTTGAGAACCACATTGCGCCGCTCTTGTGTTAACTCGGGCCGACGCACCGGATTGTACAGCGCCGGATTTTTCAGCATACCAATAATAACAGCTGCTTGTTCCACTTTAATGGAGTCGGTTCCGGTATTGAAAAAGGTTTGAGCAGCACTTTTAATACCATAGGCATCATAAATAAATTCAGCCTTGTTAAGGTACATGGTTAATATCTCTTCCTTGGTGTAGCTGCGTTCAAGCTTAACCGCAATAACCCACTCTTTCAGTTTCTGAAATGCACGTTCCAGGGTGCTTGAGGCACGGCCGTGGAAAAGTAACTTGGCCAGCTGCTGGGTAATGGTACTACCACCGCCCGAACTCTGATCCTGCATAATGATGGTGCGGAAGATAACGCGTGCCAAGCCCCGGGCATCGATGCCCGAGTGATCGTGAAAACGAACATCCTCGGTAGCAATCAGGGCGTTAATGATGTTGGGTGATAACTCTTCGTAAAGGCTGTAGCTGCGGTTTTCGCGAAAGTAGTTGCCCAGCAGCTGATGGTCGCTGGATAGTACTTCGGTAGCCAGATTGCTTTTGGGATTTTCAAGCTCTTCAAAAGAGGGCATAAAGCCCAACATGCCACTGGAGATGAGCGCAAACAGTGTAAATACCGCGGCGATGCCCCCAATCACAAGCATCCAAAACACACGGATTCTTTTTTTGTATTTCGATTTTGTATCGTTCATATTATTTCCGAAGTTTAATGTTTATGAAGATGGCGCTAAATAAGTTCTTGTATTTTAATTTATTCATATTGGCGCTGCTGTGTAATAAGAATTTGCTAAGCAGTAATTAAAAAAGTATGGTTCGAATGCAAGGACAGCGTCCTTGGGGTTTCTTTTAACGATTAATAATTTGGCGTAAAAATAGTAAAATTTGACGGATGGAAGGTGGCTAAGGTTTGCGTAAAGCATTTTCATTTTTTAACATTGTGCCGATTTTAACTACTTTTGCGAGCTCAAACATAAAGAGGCGTTTGTAAGACAATTGAGAGATGGGTAAAAAAACAACGGTTACAGAAGAGAATCTGGTGATTGTGGAGTCACCGGCAAAAGCAAAAACAATTGAAAAGTTTTTGGGAAAAGACTTTTTGGTGAAGTCCAGCTATGGGCATATTCGCGACTTATCCAAAAGTGATTTTGGGGTCGATATAAATAATAACTATCAGCCGGATTATATTATCTCATCTGATAAAAAAGACGTTGTTAAGGAATTAAAGCAGCTGGCAAAGAAAGCCAAGATGGTATGGCTCGCCTCCGATGAGGACCGCGAGGGAGAGGCCATTGCCTGGCATTTGTATGAGACGCTTGAGTTGAAGGAAGAAAATACCCGAAGAATTGTCTTTCATGAGATTACAAAGGATGCCATTCAGCGCGCTGTGGAGAATCCCCGTAAGATTGATGTGAACCTTGTAAATGCCCAACAGGCCCGCCGTGTACTCGATCGCCTTGTGGGTTTTGAGCTTTCTCCTGTGCTGTGGCGTAAAGTAAAGCCTTCCTTGTCGGCCGGGCGTGTCCAGTCAGTGGCTGTGCGCTTGATTGTGGAGCGCGAGCGGGAAGTGTTCGCGTTTAAGCCGGTATCATCTTATCGTGTAACTGCGGTATTTGAGGTAACCGACGAAAAGGGACGTGTAAAAGAGCTCAAAGCCGAATTGGGACGTCGTTTTAAAACACTGGATGAGACAAAAGCTTTTGTAGAGCAGTGCGCCGACGCTCGTTTCCTGGTGTCTCAGGTTGAAAAGAAGCCAACCAAGAAAACACCGGCCGCTCCCTTTACCACTTCTACTCTGCAGCAAGAGGCATCGCGTAAGCTGGGATACTCCGTATCTCAAACCATGTCCATTGCGCAAAAGCTGTATGAGGCAGGTAAAATCACCTATATGCGTACCGACTCGGTGAACCTTTCTGACCTGGCTTTAAATATGGCTTCGGCACAGATTACCGAAAAGATGGGTGCCGAATATGTTAAGATTAGAAAGTACAAGACCAAGGCCAAAGGTGCACAAGAGGCGCACGAGGCCATTCGTCCAACTTATTTAGATAAAGAAACAGTGGCCGGCTCGGCGCAGGAAAAACGTCTGTATGAATTAATATGGAAGCGAACCATTGCCTCGCAAATGAGCGATGCCCAGTTGGAAAAAACCATTATACATATCGATGCCGGCGATACCGGGGAGAAGTTCAATGCCACCGGTGAAATCATCAAGTTCGATGGTTTCTTAAAAGTATACATCGAGTCGACCGATAATGATAACGAGCAGGATGATCGCGAGAGCGTTCTATTACCGCCCATCAGCAAGGGCGAGGAGTTGAGTATGCTGAATGTGGAAGCCCGGCAGCGTTGGAGTCAGAAGCCTGCCCGTTATACGGAAGCAAGCCTTGTGCGTAAGCTCGAAGAGCTGGGTATTGGTCGTCCATCTACCTATGCACCTACCATTTCAACCATTCAGAACCGAGGCTATGTTGAGAAGGAAGATCGTGATGGTACCGAACGCGTTTATCAACATCTGTGGCTGGAAAAAGGTAAGCCACTTGTTGCGGGTGAAAAGACGGAAATAACAGGTGCCGAACGTAGTAAACTCTTCCCAACGGACATCGGTATGGTGGTTAACGATTTCCTGGTGAAGTATTTTGAAAATATTGTGTCTTACGATTTTACGGCCAAGGTAGAGAAGGAATTTGATGATGTGGCTATGGGTAACACAGAGTGGACACAATCCATCGATGAGTTTTATAAACCTTTTCATGTAAGGGTGGAAGAGACCCTGGAGCAATCCGAGAAGAGTACCGGTGAACGTATTCTGGGTAATGATCCGACAACAGGCAAGCCGGTATCGGTGCGCATTGGTCGTTTTGGTCCCCTGGCACAAATTGGTGTTTCCTCCGATGAAGAGGATGCTGAGAAGCCTCGTTTTGCCTCATTACGCAAGGGACAGCATCTGGAAACAATAACCCTTGAGGAAGCCCTTGATTTATTTAAATTGCCCCGTACACTGGGTGAGTTCGAAGATAAAGTGGTGGTGATTGGCATTGGTCGTTTTGGTCCTTATATTCGCCACGATGGTAAGTTTGTGTCCTTAAAAAAAGGCGAGGATGATCCGCTGGAGATCGATTTGGAAACTGCTATTGAACGCATTAAAACAAAGCGCGAAGAGGATCTGAAAAAGATTATTAAGTGCTTTGATGAAGAACCCGAGTTGCAAATATTAAACGGGCGTTGGGGGCCGTTTATCAAATATCAGAAAAAGAATTTCAAAATTCCGAAGGATAAAAATGCGGAAGAATTATCTTTGGATGATTGTAAGGCGCTGATTGCTGCTGATAGCAAGTCATCAGCGAAGAAATCAACAAAAAAAGCGCCCGCAAAAAAGGCAGCGGCGAAGAAGACAACAGCAACAACAAAAACCAAAAAAACAACGGCAAGCAAAAAGACGACCACCACTAAGAAACCCAAATAATCTAACCTGTGACTGAAGACCTGATACACTATTTTGATCGACCTAATTATACACTTTTATCAGCATTTGAAGGACTTGATGAGGAGCGTTTAGTGCATCAGCTCATTTGCTACCAGGATCAAAAGGTGGTGGATTGGAGTAATGTGGATGTGGCCGTAATTGGTATTGCCGATGCACGTAACTCTTTGAACAAGGGGTGTGCACAAGCTCCCGATGCGGTACGGAGGCATCTCTACGGTCTTCGCGCACTTTCCAAGTTGCTTTCAATCATTGATTTGGGCAATATCCGTGGTAAAACCATCGATGATCGTTATGCAGCCCTGCAGGGCGTGGTGACTGAACTGCTTGAAAAAGATATCGCCATCATTGTGTTGGGCGGCAGTCAGGATTATACCTTGCCCGTGGCAAAGGCTGTTCGAAAGGCTCAAAAGGCATACAATTTAGCTTTAGTTGATAGTAAAATTGATTGGCTGGCTCCCGATGTTGATTATTCGGCGGCCAGCTTTTTGGGTTATTTGTGTACCAATCCCGAATCAGCACCGGCCGATCTATATGCCATCGGTCTTCAAAATTATTTGTGCAGTGCCAGCCAGGAATCGCACCTGCGTAAGCTGGCATATGAAACCATACGCCTTGGGCAGATACGGCAACATGGGCATCGCTATGTTGAGCCGTTTATGCGCGATGCCGATGTAATAAGCGTGGATATGACCGTGGTGCGTCAGTGCGATCAACCGGCACGGCCTACGCCCATGCCTAACGGTCTTACCGGTGAGGAGTTGTGTCAATTGTTGTGGTATGCCGGGCAGAGTGATCGTATGAAGGTATTTGGTGTTTTTGAGTTGGATAAAGTATTGGATATCAATGATCAAGGTGTTGTTTTAGAGGCGCAGGCTATTTGGCATATACTAGAAGGAGTTGCTTTACGTTATAAAGATTACCCGGTGAAAGATTTGGAGCAGTACAGGCAATTTATTGTCTATCTGGATGATTATGAACTGGAGATTAAGTTTTATAATAATATAGATAATGATCGATGGTGGGTAGAAATACCCCGCGGAGAGGGTGACAAAGACGTTATAGCATGCGGACGCAGCGATTTTGAAACGGCATCGGCCAATGAAATACCGGAAAAATGGTTCCGTTATTTTCAAAAAAAGCACTTGTAAATCAGCATAAAAACCGGCTTTTAGAATTTATAAGTTTTAAAATTGAAACCTTTATTGTGAAATAAGAGTATATATCCCCAGCATTTGGTCAGCTGGAAAAAACGAAAAAGAAAGGACTAAGGTTCATAATGTTATACCAGCTTTTTAGATGCATGGCTAGGAGAATAGTATTTTTTCTGTTACTTTGCGTTGCTTCTCAGGCATGGGGGCAGCAGTATCCGCAGTTTAGTCAGAATATGTTTAATCAACTGACTGTCAATCCGGGATACGCAGGAGCCAATGAGATGGTTAATCTTACGCTTGGTAACAGACAGCAGTGGATGGGCGGTTTTAAAGCCAATGATGGTTCATCCATGGCACCAAGTACAACGGTATTTGGGGCAGATACAGAAGTTAACTTACTGGGATGGGAAAGCGGAGTTGGTTTATCCCTTATGAACGACGAGATTGGTGCATTTACCACCTTGTATATGTCGGCTATATATGCCAAACGCTGGGAGACAGATTATGGTAAGCTCGGTGTCGGACTCTCCTTCGGTCTCATTAATCAAAGTATTAATGGGGGTATTTTATCGACCATGCCCGGCGGGGGAGATTTGATGGGTGTTGATTGGGACAAGGAAGAAGGGCCATTTCCCGATGATGCAGGTACTGCTTTTGATATGGGGCTGGGTGCCTTTCTGGAACACAAAGATTATTATCTGGGTATTTCCGTGGCGCACCTTAACCGGCCCAAGCCGAAATTTAAGGAGACATATACCATTTATCTCGATCGAACGGTGTTTATCACAGGTGGCTATCATATCCCTTTAAAGAAACCACCAATCGTGCTGATTCCTTCTGTGTTTTTGAAAACAAATATGTCAAGTGTACAGGTTGATTTTAATATCAACGGGGTGCTAAAAGATAAATATTGGGGCGGATTAACCTACCGGTTACAGGACGCAATTGTGTTGCTCGGTGGTGTAGAACTCAACAATGGATTGCGCATCGGCTATAGTTACGATGTTAGTGTTTCCAGGTTGAACGATGCAAAAAGTGGTTCCCATGAAATAATGCTTGGCTACCGTTTCGATTTGAGTCTTGAAAAAAGAAAGAAACAGTATAAAAGCGTAAGATATTTATAAGCGAATAAGAACGAATAAGTAAAAGAGTAATTCAGATATTAAGGCTATTATGAAGAAAATACTTGCCATCAGTGTCATTTTTATCACCATCTTAACTGGATGCGGACAATCCAGTGGTGGAGAATTAGTGGGCGTTCATCGCCAGGCCTCATTCTACGAACCCGATCCCTACGGTATGCTTTTTATTCCGCAGGGTAGCTTCAATATGGGCCCCAATGATATGGACATTGCCAACACAATGACCTCTCAGTCAAAGACTGTTTCGGTTCGTTCGTTCTGGATGGACGAAACGGAAATAACCAATGGCGAATATCGCCAGTTTGTATATTGGGTGAGAGACTCCATTGCGCGTCGTCTGCTGGGTGATCAGTTTGAAGAGTTTTTGATTACCGAAGATTACCTGGGTAACGAAATAGATCCGCCATTTATCCAATGGGATGAGCCAATCGAATGGGATAATGAGGAGTTTGCCGAAATTCTGGATGAAATGTTCTTACCGGAAAACGAGCGTTTTTTCCGCCGTAAAGAGATTGATACCCGCAAGTTAACCTACGAATACGAATGGGTAGACCTTTTGCAAGCTGCCAAACGTAGCAATCGTTATAACTTCGAAACCAAGCAATACGAAGGTGTTGTGTATGATCAGAATGGTGAGGAAAGAGAAATTAAAGACCGTTCGGCTTTCATCATGAAAGATGCAGTGAATGTTTACCCTGATACCTTATGCTGGATTGCCGATTTTACCTATTCGTTTAACGAGCCTTGGACAGAAAAATATTTTTGGCACCCTGGTTTCGACGAGTATCCGGTAGTGGGCGTTAACTGGAAGCAGGCAAGTGCTTTCTGTATCTGGCGTACACAACTGTTGAATAACTATCTGAACTCAAAAGGCGAACCCGTAGTAAACAACTATCGTCTGCCCACCGAGGCTGAATGGGAATATGCAGCGCGTGGTGGTCTGGAACATGCAATGTACCCATGGGGTGGTATGTATACCCGCAACGATAAGGGTTGTTTCCTGGCCAACTTTAAGCCTTTACGCGGTCGTTACGGCGATGATGGTGGTATGACAACAATGTCCGTAGGGTCATACGCGCCAAACGACTACGGTTTATTCGATATGTCGGGTAACGTGGCCGAATGGACCTCGAGCGCCTATGATGAGTCGGCTTACACTTTTACGCATGATTTTAACCCAACCTATAAATACAATGCCCTGCCGGATGATCCGCACGTAATGAAGCGAAAAGTATTACGGGGTGGTTCCTGGAAAGACGTTGGTTACTTCCTGCAAAACGGAACACGTACCTACGAATATCAGGATTCATCGAAATCGTTTATCGGATTCCGTTGTGTAAGGGATGTGATTGGCGACTAACAAAGAGAATTGGGAATTAGGGATGTAATTGGGGGATTGAGCCTAATCAATTTTTGGACGGTTAATTGAAAAAAAGAAGTCATTATGAGTATTTCGGAATTTGTTGAAAGCCCTGCCTATAAAAACGTAATGGGCAAAGTATATGGTTTGGGTGCTGCGGTGGTTATCCTGGGTGCGCTCTGGAAAATTCTTCACCTGCCCGGTGCTTCTATTATGCTGATCGCTGGTTTGGGTACTGAGGCCATTATTTTTGCGCTTTCTGCTTTTGAAAAACCCCACGAGATGCCCGATTGGGGGCTTGTATTTCCCGAGTTACACGGTCTTGAACCACGTGAGCAAAGCAACCATGGTGGAGGCGGTGGAGGAGGAAGCGAACTGGCAGCCCTGGTACAGGCTGGTAGTCTCGATGCCAAAGACCTTGAGAAACTAACCGACGGTATTAAGAAATTATCGAATACGTCGTCACAGCTATCCGATCTGAGTGATGCTTCTCTGGCTACCAACGCTTATGTTGAAAGCATGAAGTCGGCCGGTAATGCCGTGGGGCAGTTTGCCAGTCAACAGGCCTCTATGGCACAAAGCAGCCAAGCCTTAGCCGATGTGTACGCCAGCTCAGGACAGAATCTGAAATCACACTTTGAAGCGCTGTCAGCTAATAATAGCAATTATAGCGATAAGTTAAGTGAGGTAACCAAAAATCTGTCTGCCATCAATTCGGCTTATGAGTTGCAGTTACAAGGGGTCAATAGTCAAGTGCAGGCCTCACAGGCACTAACACAAGGTTTATCTGAAATATCTAATCAGTTTCAGCAGTCCGCAGGCGATGCCAAGGTGTATCGCGATCAGGTGGCGCAGCTGAGTAAATCGGTATCAGAGCTAAATGCCATCTATGGTAATATGCTTAGTGCTATGAATATGGGAAGTAAATAATCAGGAAGATCATTAATAACTGCTAAAAGAAGAAGAATATGAGTGGCGGAAATTGTCCCGAAACCCCCAGGCAGAAAATGATTGGAATGATGTATCTGTTCCTTACGGCGATGCTTGCATTGAACGTTTCGGGAGAGTTACTTCTGGCCTTTCAACTGGTTGATGAAAGTATTCAGGAAAGTATTAAAACAACAGATATTAAGAATCAGCAGCTCTTGAATCATTTCGAGACCGCTGAATTGGCTAACGCGGCAAAGGTGAAACCTGTAAGAAAGCAGGTGAATGATATTTATGCCAATGCCGATGCCTTGTACAATCATATTGATTCGCTAAAGCGCATGATGGTGGCCATAGTAGATCCGGAAGGATCGCTGGAAGAAGGATATAAGGGCTCTGATAACCAGGATGTAGCAGCACAGGTTATGATTGCCGAGCAGGGGGGGGCAAGAAGTACGGAACTTAAAACAAAGATCGGCGAGTACAAAGAGGCCTTACTCCAATACGTGGATGCAGAAGATACTGTATTGGTAGATGCAATTACCGATGCGCTTTCTACTGAAGCCAAGAAACCAAGTAAAAAAGGCCAGGTGCAGCCTTCGTGGGAGAGTCAGAAATTTGAGAGTTTGCCCTTGTCGGCTTCCTTTGCACTGTTGAGCAGTATACAAAGCAATGTGCGTAATACACAGGCTGATGTGACCAATTATCTGCTCAATAGTATTGACGAAGGATCCTTCAAGTTCAATAAAGTAGAATCTCTTGTTATACCCCGTTCCGATGTGGTGATTCAAGGGGGTGAGTATCGTGCCGAATTATTGTTGGCAGCAACGGATACTCTTCAGCTACCCGATTATGACATTCAAGGACATAAGGTTGTACGTCAGAGTAATGGACGGGGTGTGTTAACCATAGCCGCCAATTCACTGGGTCAGAAGGAGTGGAAAGGTATAATTACGATGAAAGGACCTGATGGTCAGCCACGGAGATATCCGGTAACGCATCAATACGAGGTGATACAACCTAATGTGGTAATATCGCCTACCAAGATGAATGTGTTCTATGAAGCACTAGAAAATCCGGTGGAGATATCGGTTCCCGGTATCTCCAGCAGTCAGCTTAAGGTGACATTTGGTAACTGTACTTATCGCAAGCAGGGCGACGTTTATTGGGTGAAGCCCAAGGCCGGATTTGCCGGCGGTAAAGCACTTGTAACGGTGTCTGCACAAATTAATGGTAATACACGCCGCCTGGGAAGTCAGGAGTTCCGTATTAAGCCACTACCTCTTCCTTATGCAACCTTTGCCGGTAAGCGTGATGGAAAAGTGCGAAAGAGTTTATTGATTAACCAAAGCGGTATTTTTGCCGAGATGGGACCCGACTTCGATTTTGAGTTGGAATATACCGTTACACAGTTTAGTATTGCCACTGTGAAGGGTGGATTCTTCCAAAGTGCGCTGTCGAAAAGTAATCTGCTTACAAAGGAACAGATTGAGCTGATTAAAGGAACCAGTCGTGGTTCTAAAATAAACATAGAAGAAATAAAAGCGATTGGCCCCGATGGCCGTAACCGTAAGTTATCGCCAATCGTGCTAACTGTTGACTAGGAAAATAAATAAAAGACGATGAAAAGATTATTCTTTATCCTGATTGTATTGGTAGGTTTTTGCGCAGCGGATATGCAAGCACAAGAATTAAATACCGAGCTGTACACTAAAGATCATGTGCCCAATCGACGCCCAATACCTTATGTGCACGTGAGGGAGGCCGATGTGTTGTGGGCCAAAAAGATATGGCGTGTTATCGATCTTCGCGAGAAGATGAACCTGCCAATGTATTACCCAACCACACAGATGGATGGCCGTTACTCGCTGATCGACCTATTGGTGTATGGAATTAAATACGAGGGGCTTACTGCCTATTCAGCTAAGAATCAGGACGAGTTTCAGGTGCCTTTATCAGTTGATCAGGTGATGCGCGAGTTAGGTGCTGTATCCGATACACAGCAGGTGCGTAATGCCGAAACCGGTTTGTATGAAGATAAGGTAATCGCGGCTGAGGTGCGATCAACGGAGATTAAGCAAATCATGTTGAAAGAAATTTGGTTCTTCGATCGTAAATACTCTCGCATGGATGTCCGCATCATTGGCATGTGCCCCATTCGCGAATATGTAGCTAGTGAAAATGGAGAAGGAGAGGTAAGAAAATCGCAAACCTTTTGGATTTACTTCCCCGAAGTGCGCAATCTGTTAGCCCGTCATGAGGTTTTCAACCCGCTTAATGACTCGCAGCGTCGTACCTTCGACGACATCTTTATAAAGCGTTATTTTGGTAGCTATATCTACAAAGAGGCCAATGTATATAACAACCGCCGTATTGAGGATTATACCGCCGGTATGGAGGCCATGATGGAGTCAGAGCGTATCAAACAGGAAATTTTCGAGATGGAACACGATATGTGGGAATTCTAATGAAAGGATAAAGTCTAGTCTAAATTTAATATAGAAAGGGAACCGCAAGGTTCCCTTTTTTGTTGCAGTTTATTTCGGATCTTAGGTATTTGCGGATCAAGCGCCAAGGCTGTTTCTAAGCAAGAATCATGCATAATCCGGGCAAGAGGACCTGACATATTTCGTAGCTTCGGATAGCCTTCCATTCTCCCTAATCTATTGTATTAATTGGGCTGAACGTGTATAGGAACCCTAAGTTTCACCGGGGGCCGCAGATGCCTTTATTAGGTATAAAAAAAGGATCGCAGCAAAGCCCGCGATCCCCAATATGATTCGTCGGATTATTGACTAGTTTTTTACCAGTGTGCCTATATTTTCACCCTTCAATACCTTTAGCAGGTTTCCTTTTGTGTCCATATCAAAAACTACAATATCCAGGTTATTTTCTTTACACATCGTAGTGGCCGTTAAATCCATAATTTTCAAGCCTCGCTCATACACTTCGTCAAAGGTGATCTCGTCAAATTTGGTAGCCCTTGGATCCTTCTCTGGGTCGGCAGTATAAATGCCATCCACGCGTGTGCCTTTTAGCATTACATCTGCCTCTATTTCAATGCCACGCAGCGATGAACCCGTATCCGTGGTGAAGTAAGGGTTACCGGTGCCACCTGATAGTATTACTACTTCGCCGGCCTCAAGGGCGGCCACAGCCTTTGGTTTGTCGTAGTATTCGCCCACAGGCTCCATGCGTATGGCCGTTAATACACGCGTTTTAACCGACATGGCCTGTAATGCCGACTGAAGTGCCAAACCATTAATTACGGTGGCCAACATGCCCATCTGGTCGCCTTTATAGCGATCAAAACCTTTAGACGCACCACTTAACCCTCTGAAGATATTACCGCCGCCAATAACAATGCCCACTTGCACTCCCAATTCCACAGCTTCTTTAATTTGGGTAGCGTAATCATTTAGGCGCTCCGGGTCGATGCCGTAGCCTTGCTCGCCCATAAGTGACTCGCCACTGAGCTTTAATAGTATTCTTTTATATTTCATTACCTACTGATATTTTATAGCAACCAAAGATAAGAAATGATTTATAGTCATGCTGAAACGATGGTGCATTTATCAGAACCGATTTCCGCCGCACTATTGCAGCATATCATCGATCAGTTCCTTCACATTGCTACCATCCCAGCGCGCGGCACCTTGTTTTTTCATTATCATTTGCCCTTCGGCCGATATTAAAAAGGAGGCGGGTATGCTGCGTGAGGTAAACACTTCGGGCTGTCGACTGCGCAATACGTAAATAGGAAATGTATAACCCTTTTTGTCGATAAAATCGCGCAGTATAGTCTTGGATTCCTGACTCACCAACACAAAAGCCATCGAATCTTTGTAGTCATCATACAAACGCTGGATAGAGGGCATTTCAGCTATGCAGGGTGGGCACCAGGTAGCCCAGAAGTTTAAGAAAATCACCTGGCCTTTTAAGGTGGAGAAGTCAAGTAGGTTGCCATCTAAATCCTCCAGCTGCCAATGATAGTCATTATTGCTTAAATAGGTAAGTTCTTTACTTTCACGGGGCTGAAACATGCTATAGCGTATGATAGTTGATGACACGATTTTGCGTGATGTGGGAATCAACATGGCAATGACTAAAAGCGTAAACAATAAGTCGAAGACAATGCCCATCACCGTCTTTTTTCTACGATATTTATACCACTGTTCTGCCCAAAATCCTTTTTTCATACCTATCTGTATTGATTTTTCATTAAAAACAAAGCACGGCTTCACTTGTTTAGAACGTGGCCGCGGCTGCAAAAGTACGAAAAAGAAGTGGTCTGCTTATTGTGTTTTATAACAGGCTATTGATGCATTTTATTAAGCATGTATGTCCCTTTATTACCGGGGCTATTTTGTTGTTGTATTGTTCATTAAATGAGTCTAATAATGAATACTTTTCGTCAAATTCAGAAAATTGAATATTTTTGGACGAATTTTTGACTGTTGAAAGCGATTTTATGGAGTTTCGTAATTAGGCAGGCAAGTTTAAAAAACCATTATGAAGAAGAATGGATATTTAAGTTATGTAGAAGAAGCACTCGTTCAGCACCAGAGCCTTAAGGCTTTTAGTGATTTTAAGGGCGAGACCATTTCTTATGCTCAGGTGGGTGAGCGCATTGTGGGCTTGCACCAATTGTATCGGGAATTGGGTATTCAGAAAGGAGACAAGGTAGCTGTGATAGGTCGCAATATGACTAGCTGGGCCGTTGTTTACCTGGGCACTATCACCTATGGTGCCGTTATTGTTCCAATATTGCCCGATTTTAATTCCAGCGATATACATCACATTGTTAATCATTCGGAGTCAAAACTATTATTTGCCACCGATCTGTTATTTGATAAGCTGGATGAGACCAAGATGTCAGATCTGCTAGGTATTGTATCCATCAATCAGTTCATAACATTGGTAGATAATACCAAGGGACGTCTCGCCAAAGCAGTGGAAAAGTATCAGCCCATGTTTAAGGGTGATGGAACAAAGTTTAATGTTGACGACCTTCAGTTTCCTGCCATTGGCGCTGAAGAAGTGATGGTACTATCCTATACATCAGGCACATCGGGTTTTTCAAAGGGTGTGCTTTTGCCACACCGCAGCATTTGGTCGAACATCAAGTATGCACGTGAGCATCTGACCCTGAATCCCGAAGAACGGGTTGTATCCTTTTTACCCCTGGCACATGCCTATGGCTGTTTGTTTGAGTTTTTATGGCCCTTTACGCGGGGTTGCCATATTACCTTCTTAACACGCACGCCATCGCCGCAGATTATAACGGAGGCTTTTCGTCATGTGAAGCCCCACCTTATTCTCTCGGTGCCGCTCATTCTTGAGAAGATATTCAAAAAGCGTGTACAGCCTCAACTGGAAGAGCCTAAAGTTAAGGCTTTGTTGAAAATACCCGGACTGAATAAAGTAATATATAACAAAATAAGGAAGAAGCTGACCGATGTATTCGGGGGTGAGTTCCGGGAGATAATTATTGGAGGCGCTGCTCTCAATAAGGAGGTGGAGGTGTTTTTGCGCAAGATTAATTTTCCCTTTACCATTGGTTACGGCATGACAGAGTGTGGACCCTTAATAAGCTATGCATCATGGACTGAATCGAGACCGTTCTCTGCCGGCACACTGGTGGATCGCATGGCTGTTAAAATCGACTCATCAGATCCGTTTAACGAAGTGGGTGAGATACTGGTAAAGGGCGATAATACGCTGCTGGGCTATTATAAAAACCAAGAGGCCAGCGATGAGATTATCGACAAGGATGGTTGGCTCCACACCGGCGACCTGGGTGTTATTGACACCGACAATTTTATTTACATCAAAGGGCGCAGTAAAAATATGCTCCTGGGACCATCCGGACAGAACATTTACCCTGAGGAGATCGAAGCGACCATTAATTCATTAAACTACGTTCAGGAATGCCTGGTACGTGACAATGATGGTAAGCTCGAAGCCTTGATCTATCCTGATTATGAGGCTACTGATGCCGAGAAGCTCAATCGTTCGCAAATTGAAAAGAAGGTTCAGGAGGTAAAGGCGCAAGCTAATAAAGTCCTTCCTGCATATATGAACATTCAAAAAGTAACAATATTTCCCGAAGAGTTTGAAAAGACGCCTAAGAAGAGTATTAAACGTTATAAGTACACAAAGTAGTTGTTTTACTATCCAAGTGCATTTAAGCCATCTGTTAGCAGGTGGCTTTTTTAATTTCCAATATTGACAAAAAAGACAAAAAGGTCTATTATGCATGAACTTTAACACCACCATAATGTTTAAAGAATAGGTAATTTAATTAAACACTAATCCTTCCTGTTTTGAAAGCAAAAAAGAAAATTATCATTTTAGGTGCCGGCTTCTCATCCCTGGCCGCTGCCAGTTATCTGGCCAAAGCGGGATATGCCGTTACGGTGCTGGAGAAAAATAATAGTATTGGTGGGCGGGCACAGCAGCTTAAACGCGACGGTTTTACTTTCGACATGGGACCTACTTTTTATTGGATGCCCGATGTGTTTGAAAAATTTTTTGCTGATTTTGAGTGTAATGTAAATGACTACTATCGGCTCTTGCGTCTCGATCCATCTTATAGTGTATGTTTTGGCGCAGATGATTTTTTTACACTCAATGCCGATAAAAATGCCATATTAAATGCTTTCGAAGCCGAAGAGTCGGGTAGTGGCGAAAGGCTTAAGCGCTTTCTGGATAAGGCTAAAAATAACTACGATATTGCGGTGAAAGATCTGGTTTATCGCCCCGGTGAATGCATCAGCGAAATCATTACTCCCGCCACCATCAAACGTTTGGGTGCCTTTGCAAAAAGTATAAAACAGGATGTGGCCAAGTACGTGAAGTCGCCGCGCTTGCAGAAAATACTTGAGTTTCCGGTGCTTTTTCTGGGCGCCAAACCATCAACTACGCCTTCCTTCTATAATTTTATGAATTATGCCGATTTAATATTGGGCACCTGGCATCCCGAAGGGGGTATGTATGAGGTGGCGGCAGGCATGGAGCGTTTGGCACTAAGCCTGGGTGTTACCATAAAAACGGGTAGCGCGGCCAGTGAGATATGTATTGAGAAAGGTGTCGTTAGGGCCGTGCGTTGTGGCGACACCAGTTATCCCTGTGATATATTGTTGAGTGGTGCGGATTATCATCACACTGAACAGTTGATGCCGGCGCAATACAGGCAGTATTCCGAAGCTTACTGGCAGAAGAAAACTTTCGCACCGTCGGCTCTGCTTTTTTATGTGGGCTTTGATAAACAACTGGAAGGCCTGGCGCACCACACCTTATTTTTTGATGTGGATTTTGAAACGCACGCTTCGGCCATATACGATGCACCTGAATATCCGGATGAGCCTCTATTCTATGCCAGTTTTCCATCTAAATCGGATACCGGCGTAGCCCCCGAAGGTATGGAGGCCGGTATTTTTCTCATTCCATTGGCACCGGGGCTCGAGGATAATGAAGACATCCGTGAGCGATATTTCGAAATAATATTGGAGCGATTGGAGAAAACCACCAAACAAAATGTGCGGCCTCATGTTCTGTTTAAAGAGTCCTTTAGTGTAAATAATTTTGTATCAACTTATAACTCATACAAAGGAAACGCCTATGGACTGGCCAATACCTTACTGCAAACGCATGTATTGAGACCTAAGTTAAGAAGCCGAAAGGTGAGTAATATGTTTTTCACCGGACAGTTGACCGTGCCGGGTCCGGGAGTGCCGCCCTCACTCATTTCAGGTAAGATAGTGAGTGAACTAATTGTAAAACACCATGCACCATGAAACATCTATTTGATTCATCCAGTTATAGCTGCAGCCGTTTAGTAACACGGGCCTATAGTACCTCTTTTTCCAAGGCCATAACCTTGTTGGCACCGCCGGTGCGCCCGGCCATCTATGCCATATATGGTTTTGTACGCTACGCCGATGAAATTGTGGATACTTTTGATGGTTTTAATCAACGGGAATTGCTACTCGAATTTGAAGAGAATTACGAGAAGGCATTGAAGCGTCGCATTAGTATGAATCCCATCTTGAATGCTTTTCAGGAAGTGGTACATCGTTATTGTTTGTACGAGCTGGTAGAATCTTTTATGAAGAGTATGAAGATGGATCTGTATAAAACCGAGTATAATACGGCAAAAGAATATGCCGATTATATTTATGGATCGGCCGATGTGGTGGGGCTTATGTGTCTAAAGGTGTTCGTTAAAGGGGATGAGAAGCGATACGAGGAGCTCCGGCCTGCAGCTATGCGATTAGGCTCTGCCTTTCAGAAGGTTAATTTCCTGCGCGACTATAAAGATGACATGCAGGGACTTGGACGTTCCTATTTCCCCAACCTGAAGAATCATTACCTTGATAATGATACCAAGCAGGAGATCATTAAGGATATTGAGGCGGATTTTGAAGCCGCATATAAAGGCGTTGTGCGCTTACCCATGGAAGGTCGACTGGGTGTTTACCTGGCTTATCGTTATTACAAACGCCTTTTACAAGAGCTGAAAGCAGCAGATAGTAAGCGGATCAGGCAGGAGCGGATTCGTATTAATAACTTCTTAAAGCTAGAGATATTGGTGGAGTCGTACTTGCGCTATAAACTTAATGCCATCTGATGCGTGTCTTAAGCCTCATAATGTGCCTTATACCTGTCTTATCAGTGGCTGGTAATATCGATACTGTGCGGGAACAATTTCATGGTCTTCGCGATGCAGAAAGTCTGGATCGTTTCCTGAGCATGGTTAAGGATGTGGATGATGAAAGAGTGGTGCCCTACCGTGAGGCAGCCAATATGAAAAGGGCACGCTTTACTGCAAACCCTTTGCGTAAGATGAAGTATTTTAATGATGGTAAGGAAAAACTTGATCGTTACATTAGCGAACATCCTAAAAACATAGAAGGCTATTATGTGCGTTTCCTGGTGCAGTGCGAGGTGCCTGCCTTTTTGGGTTATAACAACCATAAAGCTAGCGATCGGGCTTTTGTTGAATCGCAACTGGACGCTTCCCTGCTACCTGATGACTACAAAGTTAAAATCAGACAAAATATACGTGAACTGTCACAAAAATAAACACTTATGATACTGATTTATATTTTCATTACCCTGGCTACCTTTGTTTTTATGGAAGGGGTTACCTGGTTTACCCATAAATACGTCATGCATGGTTTTTTATGGGTGCTGCACGAGGATCACCATCATCCTAAAAAAGGACAAGTGTTTCAGAAGAATGATAGCTTCTTCTTCATATTTGCCACGCCCAGTATTCTGCTGTTTTACTTTGGTATTCATCCAACCCTCAATTTGCTCTTTTTTGTGGGCTTAGGTATTTTGTTTTATGGCATGGCCTATTTTTTGGTTCATGATGTATTTATTCATCAACGCTTCACATGGTTATCCGATGTTTCAAATGCTTATTTTCGTGGATTGCGACGTGCGCATGGAAGTCATCACACCGGAGGTAAATGCTTTGGTATGTTGTGGGTGCCCTGGCGCTATATTCGTGAAGCCAGAGAGAACAGTTTAGATTTTAACTAGGCTTATGCAAGCATATACCTACCTATTTATTAACCTGGCGTGCATTAGCATTCCCTTCGTGGCCAGCTTTTATCCTAAACATGCTTTTGCAAAGGAATGGCCTTATTTTTTACCGGCCAACATTTTTGTGGCTTTGCTTTTTCTTGTCTGGGATTATCTGTTTACTAAAATGGGCATTTGGGGTTTCAACCCTGACTATCTTACAGGCCTGTACATTACCAATTTGCCATTGGAGGAGGTGTTGTTTTTTATCGCCATCCCTTATGCCTGTGTGTTTACCTATTTTGCACTTCTTTATTTAGTAAAGAAAAACCCGCTGAAACGCTTTCAGGCTGCCATCACCCTATCGCTTGCCTTACTGTTTTTGCTATCGGGCATCGGTTTTTTGGGGAAATGGTACACTTCTCTCACCTTTTTGCTTACAGGGGTCTATCTGCTTGTTGCCTTTTATCGTCGTAGCGATTTATCCTACGTTTACCTGGCATACCTACTCATTATGCCCTTTTTCTTTATTAGCAATGGACTACTCACCGGCACCTTTTTACAAGACCCTGTGGTGTGGTACAACGATGCTGAGAATTTAGGCATTCGCATGGGTACTATCCCTGTTGAAGACAGTGTGTACGGCTTCCTGCTGATAATGATGAATATTGATGTGTATGAGGGCTTGAAGAAGAAATTGAGTTTGAGAATTAATTATTAATCCAACTAGTTTTCTGATTCTATAAGTTGACTGTTGATGTATCTATTGTGCGGTTTGAGCCTTTTTCTCATTTGTGCATTTTGTTTTTTTAACTAAATTGAAAACAAATTCACGCAACCATTGCATTGTATACATTAAATCAAACCTAAGATGCCTAATTTTAATGTTTCTGTTATTGTAAGTACCTATAATCAGCCTCATTGGCTTGAGAAGGTTTTAAGAGGGTTGGCTTGTCAATCAATAAAGAAGTTTGAAATAGTTATTGCCGATGACGGCTCGGGGCCTGAAACCAAGGGTGTTATTGAGCGTTGTAGGAAAATCTTATCTCTCGACATTAAACATGTGTGGCATGATGATGATGGTTTTCGTAAGACGAAAATCTTAAATGAAGCGGTGAAGGTGTCTGGGGGAGACTACTTAATTTTTCTGGACGGAGATTGTATTCCTCGCCGTGATTTTGTAGAAACCCATTTGCGTAATTCCGCCAAGGGTTTTTTTCTTTCAGGTGGGGCATTTCGTTTGCCGATGTCTGTCAGTAAGGTAATTAGCGGAGATGATATTCAATCGGGTCGTATTTTTAAGATAAAATGGTTACTTAAAGCAGGTGTGCCTTTAAGTGTTAAGGCTTCTAAGTTGGTAGAATCTAGTTGGTTTACGCGATTTATGAATAAAGTCACCCCGGCCGGTGCAACTTGGAACGGTGGCAATTCATCTACCTGGCGTGAGTATATTTTTGCCTTAAATGGTTTTAATGAAGATATGCACTATGGGGCTGAAGATCGCGAATTTGGTTCGCGTCTGGGTAATTATGGAATAAGGGGAAAGCAGATTCGTTATTCGGCTATATGTCTGCATTTGGATCATGGACGTAGCTATATAAATAATTCACATCTCAAAGAAAATAAGGCTATTTGGAGGAAGAGCATAAAGGATAAGGTGCTGAAGACAGAGCGTGGTATTATTAAGGTGTAAATTATTTTATTCTTCTTCTTGTATTTAATGGCCACCTTAGATAAGCAGAATTTATAAGTGTCTGATGGTATACTAAGAAATCTCATTTTGATGGTTTTATTATCTTTGATGCATTATTAAATGTGATTATATGAGAGTCTGCTTTTGCAATACAAATAGGAGTTGGGGTGGTGGAGAAAAATGGCATATGGAGATGGCTATTGCTTTGGCTGATAAGCCTGATGTTCAGGTGTACTTTTTAATGTCAAGGCGTAGCGAAATTAATAAGCGACTTAAGAAGGGTAAGGTTCAAAAGTTATTTCTTGAAGTTAGCAAGTTCAGTTTTTTGAATCCGTTCAGATACCTTCAGCTGCAGGGTATATTCAAGAAGGATGATTTAGATGTAATAATCTTTAATGGCCCCAATGAGTTGAAGCTGCTAGCCCGACCGGCAAAGAAATGTGGAGTACGTAAAATTATTTATCGCAGGGGAAGTGATAAGAATATTAAGAATTCGTTTCTAAATAGATATTTACTTGAAAAGGTTGTTACTCACATTATTGCCAATTCCGAGGCTACGAAACGATCGCTACTGTTTACCGGTATTAACATTGCTAACAAAATTCAGGTTGTTAACAATGGCATTCAACCACCTTCTTCAGCACTAAAAGCACCTAACGCTTGTAGGACTATTATTGGGGCTATTGGAAGATTAGAGAAGGAGAAAGGTTTTGATTTATTAATTCAGGCTGCTAGAGTATTGAAAGACAGGGGAGTTGATTTTGAAATAAGAATTGCAGGAGAAGGTCGAGAACAATCCAGGTTAACCAATTTAATTGAGATAAGCGGTTTGCAAAAATATGTGATACTCACTGGCTTTCAAAGTGACATCTATCAATTTCTGTCTACTTGTCATATATTTGCTCTTTCATCGCGGTACGAGGGATTTGGTTATGTAACGGTGGAAGCAATGTTTACCGGTTTACCTGTGGTAGCTTTTATGACTAGTGCCGCTGTAGAAATTGTACAACCTGAAAAAACCGGAATATTGGCACAATCGTATGATATCGATGAATTTGCAGATGGGCTTCAAAAACTCATTGCTGACAATAACTATCGTATCAGATTGGGCAAGAACGGGCGAGAGCGGGCGTATCAATTTTACAGTTTTGAAAAATCTGTTGAAAGGATAACTAATATTATAAACTCATAATGCTGGTTCGCTGTTTTGTAAATAGTGTAGTATCTTCTAAATAAACTGGTTGCGAAAGAAAAATTTAACATCTTTAAGAATAAACTCTAATTGTTGTTTAAAACTTAATTTAGGACGAGTCTCCTTGGGAATAATTTTATGTATCCTGTGCCCAAGTATTCTAATCCAAGTGCGAGTAGGATTATCTCCCAGAGCATCAATAATAGAACCAATATCAATTACGTGCGCATTAACATTATGATCCCACATTCGCTTAGCAATTACATTGGAAGAACTTCCAACGGAAGGTATTACTACTTCAACGTTATGCATGTCCTTTTCAACTAATGGCCACCATTGGTCTATTTCTTCGTATGCATGTTTAAACGGTGTACGAATATAGTAATCGATTTTACCATATAATATTTCCGCTTGTTTCTTAGATACGCCACCGATAAACATCTTCTTTTTAGGGCGAACATTTTCTTCAAGAAAACGATTAATCAACTTTGGTTTATGCAGTGCTAGTACTTGGAAGACACAAGGGTTTTCATATATGGTTTTATGATGCAGACCTTCTGACAATAAAGTGTCTTCCATTTCTTTATCCCACGAAAATGACTTGTAAATACCTTTAGACCAATATCTGTCGTATGGGTAATTGATTGGTGCTGCAATGAGGTATTGTGAATTGGAAATTGTAAAAGATTCCTTTAGTTCATTAGTTAGTTTAGGATTAAATCTGTAATTGCGGTGATCCTTTTTCATTATTGCTAATATTTCCCCATCTCCAAATCTTGTAAAGTATAATTTTTTATTTCTTTTAAGGGCTAATGAAATATCGTTAAATGATTGATCAATTGACTTGGTTTCGATAGTATATTTTTTATTAGATAATTTTAGTAGATTATTAGTAAAATACTTTATTGTGTACATTGAAAGGGATATATTTTAGAAAATGATTTTAAAAAAAATTAAAGTATCTATTACAGAGATATAGACACCTTTGATAGTGTTCTATTCTATCTTATAGGTTACCTATTTAACTTGATTATTCCGTGGTTCGTCCAAGATATTTTGTTTTTAATATGAGTGTCTAATATTGCCATGTGCTTATTGTCTCTAGGCAATGTCTTATGGAATAAATGGTATTGGATGGCTAGGTGTTTTACGGATTTTATATTCATACCATGATTACGCCACCTGACTTCTAAATCAGTATCTTCACCAATAGCGGGTAAATCATAACGCTCGTCAAATCCGTTAATTTCAATTAGGTTTCTCTTTGGTAAAGAAAAATTTGAGCCAAGCACTCCTTTATCCTTCTTATTTATAAATCTTCGAATCAAATTATTTTTAAAATAAATCCCATTTTCTGCATGTTTTTCATTGCTTATAAGGGTTCTTATTAGACCCCAGCTTTCAAGATATCCTTTAACAATCATTGATGAAGTTAATTTGTGTGTTAGATCTTTTGATAAATTAACTCTTCTGCCTGCTAATATTGTATTGGATTCTCTATTTTCGTAGTGTTCTTTAACAAAGTGTTTATGTGGGATGCAATCTCCATCGTTAAATACCAAATAATGAGTCTTTGATATTGTGACTGCTTTATTGAGAATAATATTTTTTTGCCACCCCTCATCTGGATGCCATATATGTGTAATTGGGAATGGGTATTGAGACTTAAGCTTACTAATTTCGGCAATGACTTCTTCTTTTGATCCGTCATCTGCAATTATAACTTCAAAATCTTTCAAACTTTGTCTACAATATCCTGCTAATACTAGTTTTAGCCATTCAATTTTATTATAAAATGATAAGATAACAGATACTTTCATATATACCAGAATTAACGGACTATAGTATAATTTTTAAAGTTAAAAACTCCTTTAGGAAAGAACAGACGCTCAAGACACGTGAGGAATCGGTACTTAAAGAGTTCATGTTTATGGATGGCAGTGCGGTTTAAATGTTTGGAGTAATTTAATTCATTGCTCCAGTCAAATAAAGAGATGCGATCTTTCATTACAAAAGGATGTTTTTCATTAAATTCGGGTATGCGTTCCATGGCACCAAAATCAACTGATGAGATAAGTTCCATTTGCTCTTCTCTAAGGTTTTTGTCTTTGTAGCAACTCTGAAAATGGGATGTTTTTTTTGCCATCAGTTTGGGAGGGCGAACCCAACCGTAATGATAAACATCGGCATCCACTTGCATCACCTTAAGTTTGCGAGTGCCTTTTTTATCTAGGTATTTCTCTTTGGAAAAATCATTAATCACCCGGAAGCTTTGAGCATCGCGCCACGAATGGATATCGCGTTGATTGCGTACGATCCTAATTTCGTTTCGGTACCAGCCGTGATTACTGGTGAAGGCGTGATTATAATCGCCCCAAAAATGGATGTATCTGAACAGTAAACCTTCTACATCCGCCTGGTTCAAATATTTGTGACAGCCCTGCCGTATTGCATCATGATCTTTTTCATGAATTACTTCATCTGCCTGCAGATAAAACAACCAATCGCCGGTACAATGCGATTTAGCCACATCGGTTTGTTGCGCCAGTATGGAGCCATGCGGATATGTTTTAACATCCCATACTGTATTAACTACTTTTATTTTCGGACTGTTTATTTCCTCTATTAGTTGCCTGGTATTGTCCTCATCGTCACAATTACCCAATGCGATAATATATTCATCAACTAATGGCAAAATTGAGCGTATAGACTCTTGAATGGGATAATACAGTTTACCCGCATTCTTTACCATTGTAAAACCAGATATTTTCATTTATATTATTTTTCTAATGGTCACATGAAACTTACCACTTCAGTTATTTTCTGTTTGAGAAAAACTTTGTTGTGGTTCACTTGTGTCGTATAAGTATAAAGATTAGTGGGTTAGTATGTTTTTATAATAGTCGATCAGATCTTTGGTAACTTTTTCCTCTCTGAACTTAAGCGCCTGTTGTCTGCCTTTAATGGCCATGTCGCTTTGGAGCATTGAACTGCCTAATATTGATTTTATAAGCTGACCCAACTCTTCAGTGTCGCCATACTTTGCATAGCGAGCTGCTTCACCGCCTACTTCAGGGAAACAACTTCCTTTAGAGGTAATCACCGGCGTGCCTGAATTCATAGCTTCTAGTATGGGAATGCCAAATCCTTCAAAAATTGAGGGGTATGCAAATAGTGTGGCCATCTGATAGATAGCAGGTAATTCCGGAGTTTCTAAATTATGTAGAAAAATGGCCTTACTTTCGATATTATGATGCTTAATAAAGCGTTTAATATCATCGAGATATTTCGTCGGTCTTCCAATCGCAACCACTGGCATATCAATACCTTCTTGGACTAAGGCTTCAAAAATACCCAACAGGTTTTTTCTCGGTTCGATAGTGCCGACATAGAGGATATAGTTATCGGGTAGTTGATATTTACTTTTAATTTGTTTCTTGAGCGCATCTTCTGCCTTGTTGTAGTAGATGGGGTTACAGCCCTGATATATCACTTTTATCCGATCCGGATGGGTTCCGAAATAATGCACAATATCGTCTTTCGACTGTTGGCTAATAGCAATTACACCATTGGCCATGTTTAGTGCATGTTTATATTTTAACTTGAAGATGGTTCTGTAGGTTCTGTCGAATAGATGGGGGAAGCGAAGAAAAATCGCATCATGCATGGTAACAATCGATTTGACATTAGTTTTGGCAATGCCTACCGGAAGTTCGTGACTTAGGCCATGAAATATGTCAAGTCCTTGCTTTTTAATCTCTTTACTCATGCCATACGTGCGCCACATATCTGGCAGGGCTTTGTAGTAAGCAGATTGTGGTCTGATTACTTTGCAGTGCTGAAGGCCTCTAAAATAAGTCCCTTTGTCTTTTCTTGGTTTATACAATAGGTACTGATGTTCAGGGTGTAAGGTTGTTAAGGCTTCTATAAACCAGCGGCTGTAATTTCCTAAGCCGCTATTGTTAAAGAATGCGCGCTTAGCATCAAATCCAATCTTCATTTTAAAACAGGTGTTATTTCCAATTCTCTGATCGCCAGCAAAGGTAAAACAAATATTCAAGCAGGTTCAAACTTTTTCTCGTTTACGATTAAAAGACTATCTTCGTGCGAATTATGTAAATCTAGTTATCGATTCCTGTCGGTAATTTATTAAGCAGCAATCTTTTGATGAAAATACTATTTATTAATTCTATTGGTAAGCACAAGTGGGGAGGTGGCGAAAAATGGATGGTGCTTGCAGCGCAGGAATTAATGAAAAGAGGACATCATGTATTGATTGGTTGTCGTAAAAATTCTGTTCTGGAACACCGGGCCAAGTCCGGTAGCTTACCGGTTGTTAATTTCAGTGTGTACACCGATATCAGTTTGCTGGGAGGCATTCAAATAGCATCTGTCTTTAAAAAGGAGGCCATTGACATTATAGTAGCCTGCCAAAATAAGGATGTTCGCGTGGCCGGATGTATCTCAAAATTACTGAAGGGGCCTCTTGTCATCAGTCGCCAGGGTGTACAGTTGATGCGTAACACAAAAAAGTACAAATGGACTTTTAAGCCCTTTTGCGATGGTATTATTACCAATACACAGTCCATTAAAAAGGAGTATGACAGCTATGGCTGGTGGAGCGACGACTATGTGAAAGTAATTTATAATGGCATCCCCATTGGTCAGGCAACAAATACAGCTTTTGATCTGGAGGCAATTGGTATCAAGCGTCACGCCGGAACCAAAATCATATTATCCACCGGTCGCCTGGCAAAGCAAAAAGGCTTTGAGTATTTGATCGATGCTGCCAGCTATGTGCTTGGGCACACACCGGATACCCATTTTTTGATTGCCGGACAAGGTCGTTTGGAGCAAGCTTTAAAGCAGCAGATTGAAAGTGCCGGTTTGTCTAATCGTATTCACATGATTGGCTTTCAGAATAATGTGCCCGCCCTATTGCAGGTGGCCGATATTTTTGTTTTATCTTCTCTCTACGAGGGAATGCCCAATGCTTTAATGGAGGCTTTGGCGCACGGAACTCCGGCAGTGAGCACACGTGTGAATGGCGTAGAAGAGTTAATGAATGATCCCGACCACGGATGTATTGTTCCTCCGGGCGACAGCAAGGCATTGGCTCAGGGTATTCTCAAGCTTCTAGAATATGAGGATCTGGATGCGATTGGACTTAATGCGCAGGAGCATATGAAGCTTAACTTTTCGGTGGATACCATGGTGAACAGCCTGGAAGAACACTTGGAACAACTGATCGTAAAGCAAAGTAAATAAGAGGATTTTTACACTTCAACGCCTTTTTTACCTCACATATTCAATCATCTGCTTATTTTTGCAGGTCGAAAGTATAAGTTGTTGATTCGGTAAATATATCGTTAAGATGATAAAGCAGTATATTCAAAAATATTTCAGGTTATTTTTCTTCTGGATCTTATTATTCAGCGTATTAAAAGTTTTGTTTGTGCTGTTTAATGCAAGCTATATGCACGATGCCACAGTGGGTAGTATCTTAAAATCCTTTATGGTGGCAGTGCGCCTCGATAGTTCCTTTGCTGGCTACCTGATGGTTCTTGCTGTACTTACACAGTTGGTGGCTCTGCTTGTTACGCGTAAATTTTGTTTTCGCTGCATCGATTACTTGTCATACCCATTGATTGGTCTTATGATCATCTTTCTACTGGCCGATATCAACCTGTTCTCTTACTGGGGACGTCACATTGATTTGGAAGCATTAAGTTTTCTGCGTACGCCCCATCTTGTTATGGCCAACCTGAAATGGTACGAAGCAGTTCTTTTCGTTTTGATCAGTATCGGCATAGTGGCTGCTGGTATTAAAGCCTATAATCGCATGGTGGCAAGTGTGTTACCGGTATCATCCCAACGACTGTCCATGAGGCAGTGGGCAGTATCTTTTTTAGTGGTGCTCTTTTCGGCGGCTCTTCTGATTATTCCCATTCGTGGTAGTTTTGGTGTAGCCCCCATCAATACCGGGGTGGCCTATTTTTCATCTCATCGCTTTGCCAATCAAACGGCCATTAACCCGGCCTGGAACCTGGCGTATTCCATGAAGAAGATGGATGCCACAAAAATTGCCTATCACTTTATGCCCGATGAGAAGGCTGAAGTAATTTTTAAGGATATGATGAAGCCCGCAGGCGATTATCCGCGCCTGATAAAGGGTGAGCGTCCCAATGTGGTGGTTATCCTGTTGGAAAGCTTTGCTGCCCATGTGATAGGGTCGCTGGGGGGAGCTGACGTAACACCTAATTTCAACGATCTGGTGTCCCAAGGGGTATTGTTCAACAATATTTATGCTGCGGCCAACCGCTCCGATAAGGGATTGGTGGCGGCCATGGCGGGTTATCAGGTGCTGCCTTCCTATTCCATCATACGTTTTCCTGAGAAAACAGCCTCCCTGCCATTTTTACCCGCCAAACTGAAACAGGCCGGCTATAAGGAACTTTCTTATCTGTATGGTGGCGATATCAAGTTTAAAAATATGAATTCGTTTGTGAAGCAGGCTGGCTTTGAGGAGGTAATTACCATTGATGATTTTCCGGCCGCCTATCAGGGGGAAAAATGGGGTGTGCACGATGAATATGTGTTCGACCGCCTGTTGGATGAGATGGCCGAATCGGCATCGCCTTACTTCAAGTTTTTCTTTACGCTAAGCAGTCACGAGCCTTTTGTAGTGCCTATGGAACGTAAGTTTGACAACGATTATCACAACTCAGTGGCTTACACCGATGCCTGCCTGGGAGCTTTCTTTGATGCCGTGAAGGAGCGTGGTTTATGGGACAATACTTTATTTGTGTTATTGGCCGATCATGGTGTTCCCGGTCCTGAAAAGCTCAGCGGTGATGAACAGGCCTATTATCACATCCCGATGCTGTGGACGGGCGGTGCACTGGCTGTGCAGGATACGCTTATTGATAAGGTTGGATCGCAGACTGATATGGCTATGACACTACTTTCTCAACTAAATATAGAAGCCGGTGATATGCTTTTCAGCAAGAATATTCTGGATCAGCAAGGTAGTGGATTTGCCTTTTTTGCCTTGCCTGGCAATGGCATGGCACTGGTTGAAGGAGATAAATATCAGGCCTATAGCAATGGACTGAAGCGTTTTATTAAAATGGAAGGAGTGCATACGCCAGCTGATAGTTTAAAGGCCAAAGCGTACTTGCAAGTATTGTATAAGGATTCGAAAAACAGATAAGATGAGTCATCTGCATTTAACAAGAGGAGATTTTGAAATTATGGCACCCGTGGGCTCTTATGAGTCGCTGCAGGCAGCCATACAGGGAGGAGCCGATTCGATATATTTTGGTATTGAGCAGTTAAACATGCGCTCGCGATCGTCTCATAACTTTTCCAATGATGACCTGCGTCAGCTGGTTAAGATTGCCAACGAAAATAATATTCGAACTTACCTTACGGTGAATGTGGTGATCTTCAATGAAGAGCTGGAAACCATGCGCGAGATCATTGATGTGGCCAAAGAAGTAGGTGTTACGGCAGTGATAGCCTCTGATCAGGCAGCCATCAACTATGCACATAACAAGGGTGTGGAAGTGCACATTTCAACACAAGTAAATATTTCCAATGTCGAAACACTCAAGTTCTACAGTCATTTTGCCGATGTGGTGGTACTGGCACGTGAGCTTAATATGAATCAGGTGAAGGCCATTCATCAGGCCATTGTTGAAGAGGACATCAGAGGCCCTAAGGGCGAGTTGATACAGATTGAGATGTTTGCCCACGGTGCCTTGTGTATGGCTACCTCCGGTAAGTGTTATATCAGTCTTCATCAGCTAAACTCATCGGCTAACCGGGGCGCCTGTCTGCAACCCTGCCGCCGTGGTTATACCGTTACAGAAAAGGAATCGGGACGACAGATGGATCTGGAGAATGAGTATATTATGTCGCCCAAGGACTTAAAAACGATTCATTTTCTGAATAAGATGATGGATGCCGGTGTGCGTGTGTTCAAGATTGAGGGACGTGCCCGATCGGCCGAGTATGTGAAAACAGTATGTGAGTGTTACAACGAAGCCATTGAGGCAGTACTCGACGGCTCTTACGGGGATACTAAAATAAAAGCCTGGGATGCGCGTCTGTCGGAGGTGTTTAACCGTGGTTTTTGGGATGGTTATTACATGGGGCAGAAGTTGGGCGAATGGAGTCATAACTACGGCTCGCGGGCTACCAAGAAAAAGATTTACATTGGCAAAGGCATGAATTACTTTCCCAAGCTGCAGGTAGCTGAGTTCCTGATGGAGACGCAATCACTGAAAGCTGGTGATGAGATACTGATAACCGGTCCTACCACCGGCGTTATTCAGATGACAGTGCCTGAAATAAGGGTAGACCTTAAGTCGGTGGAAGAGACGGTGAAGGGGGAGCGCTTTAGTTTTAAGATTGCGCAAAAAATACGTCGTTCGGATAAACTCTATAAGTTGGTGCCGGTTAAAAACGATGACTTGCAATAGGCAAGAGGATAGATTGTTATTGATGAAATTGAAGATATAAAACGAGCATAAGGATGGAAGCACAGGGTAACTTGTTAAAGATGAAAAGCTGCATTGCGGAAGGTGTGGTTAATTATCAGCTGAAGCTGGGCGATGAGCTGATTGATATGAATGAGCTTATCGGAAAGTCCATTACCTTGCATTATCAGCAGCAGATTAACTGTGTGGCTTGTGGAAAGAAAACTTCAAAATCCTTTGCCCAGGGTTTCTGTTATAATTGTTTTCAGACGGCACCGCAGGCCGAGGAATGTGTTTTAAAACCCGAACTATGCCGTGCGCACCTGGGGGAGGCACGTGATATGAATTTTGCTCAGCAGCATTGCCTAATACCTCATTATGTATATCTGGCCCTTTCATCGGGTATTAAGGTGGGTATAACGCGGGAGACACAGGTGCCTACCCGTTGGATTGATCAGGGTGCGTCCAGTGCAGTGGTGATAGCGCGTGTGCCCAATCGTCATATTGCCGGTGTGATGGAGGTGGCGCTTAAAAATTATTATGCCGATAAAACCAATTGGCGCAGCATGCTCAAAAACGAGCAGGTTACCGATGTGGATATCGTGGCAGAGAAACACCGTGCTGTTGAATTATTGCCACTGGAGCTTCAGCAATATGCCGAGGCCGATGATCGTGTGTGGCAGCTGAACTATCCTGTGGAAGCCTATCCACAAAAGCCCCAGACCTTAAGCTTTGATAAGGCGGCAAAGGTTACGGGTACGCTTAAAGGTATAAAGGGACAGTATCTGCTGATGGATAATGATCGCGTGCTTAATATTCGCAAGCACAGTGGCTATCTTGTGCGTTTGAGTGTGGATTAATTTACTGGAGTACTATTTCATCAATAAATGTCCATGAAGGGTTGCCCTGGGCGCTGTGCCCTGGTGGTAGTAATCCTGCATTATAAACAGAAATCTTCACATAGCGTGCGCGAGTGTTCATTGGAAGATGCATTACCTGATGCGCTCTTATCGACTCATTAAACTGAGGTTGGTAGTCTTGTGCTGCTACCACCTGATAAGCGAGGCCGTCATTGGATGTTTTTATCTCCAGACGTGCTGGCGTGGCAATCCACATTGCCGGCTGCGACAGGCAGGATATATATACCTCACTGATGTTGCCGCGCTGAGGTAGTTCAAACAGAAAGTCGGTGTCGGTGCCGTTAAAACCGCACCAGGAGCCATCATTAAGCACATTGCTATTGCCAGGTCGACAATCAAACAAGGCTCTGTATCCCTCTGATTGGTATTTAGCGTCTGCCGCCGGTACCACATTTATCAGTTTTGCCTTTTGAGCTTTGCGTTTAATAAGTATGTGCTGACTGACGGGCGATGGAAACATACCCTCGGCAAAGGCTTTAATGCGCAGCGTAGCACTCTTTTTGAGGTAGAAAGGGCGTACATACTTTTGGGCAGTACTATCATCCGGAAGGGCTCCGTTCAGTGTGTAATAAATGACCGTTTCTGATCCTTGTGGGCGGATGTCAATAAGCAGGGAATCATAAAAACAGAGCTCGCCTGTATTCAGGAACGGTGTGCGCAGTCGTTGCATCAGTGTTTTCGACTCGCCCCGCGCATCACGTTGATTCATCCTGAATGAAAGCCGTGCCGTGATGGGATAATGATCGGAGATGAAAGTGCCATCCTTAATCACTTCGTGGGTGGTGAAGGATTCTGCATCGAAGAAACCATTGACAAAGATATGGTCGATGGCAATGGGTGTTGTTTGGGTGCTGAAGCCATTGAAGGTAGGTGTCATTGGGGCTTCAGTACCCACAGTTAGACTGCGGCTGTCGCTCAGCTGATCGTAATCCTCCCAGTTGTTAGTAAGGGAGGTAAACATGCGTTCGCTGGCCGGTGCATTAAAATCGCCTGTTAATATCACGGGTGCCGATTCGGCAATGGTTCTTATTTTGTGAAGCAGTAACACGGCACTCTCGTTGCGGGCATGGGCACTCACATGGCTGAAATGTGTGTTAAAAACATAGAAGATATAGCCGCTGTTGCGGTCTTTAAGCTGCAGCCAGGTAACGATGCGTGGCAGTGCAGCACCCCAACTCTTAGAGCCCGCCTGCTCGGGAGTTTCTGATAGCCAGAAATGGGAGGAGGCCAGTAGCTCATATTTATCTTTACGATAGAACACCGGCACATACTCACCTTTTTCCTTGCCATCATCCCTTCCGGCACCCACAGAGTTGTAGGCGCTCAAAAGGTGTTGAAGCTGCTCATACTGATGGTGTAATGCTTCCTGGAAGCCTATGATGTCAGGCGCTTGCTCTTTCAGGAAGGCAGCCACGAGAGGTTTGCGTTTTTCCCAGGCCTGAGCGCCATCATCCGGATTGTCGTAGCGTATATTGAAGCTCATCACCGATAGGCTGCGATCTTCATCAGTACACGACAGCATTAGTCCCGGGAGTATTATCAATAAAAGCAGGCTTCGTAGTTTCATTAGTGTTTATAATTTGGGTGTTGCTCCCAGTTTATATTTGATATGTCCCAGTTTAATCAGATCCTGATGCGTGATGAAATAGCGGTTGTAAGGCCTGTTATTCACCTCAATATCTTTGATGTAAATGTCGTTGGGCGACTTGCGATCGGCCTCAATAACAATCTTATCCTGTTGATACACGTCTTTATTCAGATGGATGGTTACCTTATCAAAAACGGGGCTTGACAGTGTGTAATTCATGTCGCCCGGGCATACAGGGTATATTCCCATCATACTGTAAATCAACCATGCCGATAAGGTACCGGTATCGTCATTGCCGGGCAGTCCGTCGGGTGCATTCTTGTAATAGCGGCGGATGCAATCGTGTACCTGCTTTTGTGTGCGCCACTCTTCGCCATCGGCATAGTTAAACAGATAGGGGTAGCCCATGTCGGGCTCGTTACTCATATCAAAAAGGCTGTCTCTAAAGCATTTATTAAGTTGATGAACAAACTTATGCTTGCCACCCATCAATCGTGTTAGACCCTTAATATCATGAGGCACGGCAAATGAATACTGCCACGATGTACCTTCGTGAAAACCATGCACGGGTTTGAAATTTTCGCCCTGCAGGGGATCAAAGCCTTCCATAAAAGAACCATCCTTCTCCAGGGGGCGTAAGAGCTTGTGGTCTTTGTCGAAGTATTTTTTATAACCCATGGAGCGCTGATAGGCTTTTTTATAAGTAGCTTTGTCGCCCATTTCGTTGGCCATCAGTGCCAGGTTATAGTCGGCCACATAAAGTTCCAGGGCTTGCGACACTGAGTTATCGTAGTCTTTCAGGAAGGGGATGTAGTGATTCTCCAGATAAAAGGCATTATCATGGCGAATGAAGTTGCCATCTGTAGTGTTGGCATGCTTCAGCATGGCTTCGTACGCTGTTTCCACATCAAAGTCGGTAAGTCCACGGCGGTAGGTGTCGGCAATCACAATAAGTGCCGGGTCGCCTTCCATTACGTGTGATTCGCGGCTGTAGATCTCCCATTTGGGTAACCATCCGCTTTCTTTATACATATCCACCATGCTACGCACCATATCCAGCTGCTTGTTGGGATAAAGAAGCGAAATCAAAGGGTGTACAGTGCGGTAGGTATCCCATAGCGAGAATACAGTATAGCGGTTTTGGTTATCCACCGACAGGATGGCATCCGATTCCATCGCGGGATATTGACCGTTCACATCCTGCAATACGTTGGGGTGCAGCAGTAAATGATACAGGGCAGTGTAGAACATGGTTTTGTCATCGTCACTGCCTCCTTCTACCTCAATCACCTTCAGGGCATCGTTCCATGTGTTAAAGGCTTGCTCTTTAATCTGCTCAAAGGACAGATTGGTTTGTTCGGCATCCAGGTTTTCGCGTGCATTCTCAATGCTCACGTAACTAACTCCCACCTGAACTTCTACCTGCTCTCCGGCCTCGGCATCAAATGAAAAGTAGGCGCCAATTTTTTCGCCCGACAGCTCTTTGTTGTATTTGGTATAGAGCTTATAAGTATCGCTCGTGGCGCTCCAGTTATGACGGGCTCCCGCCAGGCGTTGCTGAAATTTCCAGTAGCCGCTTTGCAGGGCATCACGCTTGATGCGTACCACAAAATAAACGGGCATTACAGCCTGTGGGTTGTAGCAAAAGGTACCCATCAATTTATAACCTTCAATTTCATTTTCAGAAACACGTTTGATATGTGCGCCTGACTCATTGGTAAGACCGTGACCTAAATCTACCAGTATGTTGGCTTTACCCTCGGGAAAGGTAAAACGGCTGATGCCTGATCGCATGGTAGCAGTAACCTCCGCATCGATGTTGTAGCGGTTTAATTTGGCTGAATAAAAGCCCGGGTAGGCCTTTTCATCGCTTAACGTGGTGCCATACTGATCCACATCCACATTGAGTTCACCACTGGTGGGCATTACCACAATGCTGCCCAGTTCAGGACATCCTACACCGCTCAGGTTAACATGAGTGAAACCGGTCATCCACTCGTTGTTATACACATAGGGGTTGCTGCACCAACTGTCGGTATTGGAGTATTCATTGCCCTTGTGCGGTGTAACATTAAAGGGCACTACGGATACCATGCCATGGGGCACGACAGCACCCGGATAAGTGGCCCCGTAATTGGTGGTGCCAATAAAGGGGTTTACATAGGTGGCAGGCGCTTGTGCACGCAGCACAGCAGCCGACAATACCACAAATAAAAAAGAGATAAATTTGTTCATAATCATTGCTTTGCATGCAATTTAAAGGTATAATCTTATTTCCTCAAACGCACCGGTTTTACTTAGAAAGCTGTAGCTATTTGACTATTAGCACGATGTTATGGATAAGTGCGAACCTGACAGAATGTGTTTACCCTTAGATTGTACATTTGTACTACAAAAATAGCCTAAGTTTGCAGAGTATTGTGGTGTGCCTTAAAATTTTGATGTACCATTTGCTACCCGCTTCATGTTTATGCACATTATTGTCTTATTCCACTCATTTTATTGCAGGCTGTACCGTGAAAAGAGGTCTTATGACTTCTCTTTCACAAGGCGGTTGCGCACACGCACAGCCAGGTTATACATTACGGGTGCCATAATCAGTGTAAGCACGGTTGATGTGCTTAAGCCAAATATGACGGTCCATGCCATGGGTGACCAGAAATCAGCATTATCGCCACCGAAGTAAATTTTCGGATCCAGCTCGGTGAATAAACCAAAGAAATCAAAGTTGAGGCCTATGGCCATGGGTATTAGTCCCAGTACAGTGGTGATGGCAGTTAGCAGTACAGGCCGTAAACGCGTTTTGCCGGCACGGATAACGCCCTCTAATTCTTCTTCACGGTTGAGGCGTCCATGCTTGCCCAGGCCTTTTTCATCTTTCATTTGGCCACGCACCAGGTCAATGTAATCAATCAGCACAATGCCGTTGTTCACTACTATACCGGCCAGTGAAACAATGCCCACGCCTGTCATTAGAATGATGAAGTCCATTTGAAAAGTACCCAGCCCCATGAACACCCCAATGGTACTTAGACCTACCGTGCCGATAATGATCAATGGTTTGGCCCCGGAGTTAAATTGTGTGATCAGGATCATGGCGATAAGGGCCAGGGCAAAGAGCAGTGCACCGGCCAAAAAATCAGAGGTCTCTTGCTGGCTTTCCTGCTCACCCGTCATTTTCCAGGTGTAGTTAGCCGGCATGGGGTAGTCCGATAGTACTTGCTTGATGCGGGCGTTGATGGCATTGGCATTATAGCCTTCCACCACATTTGAGCTAAGGGTGATCACGCGCGTATTGTCAATGCGAATAATCTTTTCGTAGGTAGAAGCATATTCGTAATCGGCAACGGCAGAAATGGGTATCAGGCTCACGTTACCGTTCTTGTCCACTTTCATCTTTTGGTTCATCAGGGTGGAAACATCGTAGCGGAAACGGTCCTGTAGGCGCAGCATTATATCATATTCGTCCTCCCCATCCTTGTATTTACTTATCTCTTTACCGTACAATGAGGTACGAAGCGCCATAGCCACTTGCTGAGTAGATAACCCCATGCGTCTTACTTTATCACGATCGATAAAAAGCTGCATCTCAGGCTTATTGGTGTTTAAATCCATTTCCAGATTCTCAATGCCGGCAATATGGTCATCATCAATGGTTTGTTGTATGCTCTCGGTAAGGGCAATCAGACGCTCGTAATCGTCACCGGCAACTTCAATATTAATGGGTTTGCCCACAGGCGGTCCATTCTCCTCTTTCTCAATAAATATTTTTGCCCCGATAAAGCCCTCGAAGGCCTGAGATAGTTTTGACATGATGTCGCGTGTACTGTGGCCCTTACGATACTGGTAATCGACAAAAGTAATGGTGGTGAGTGACTTGTTGGGCGATCGTCCCGACTCAAACAGACCTCCTTTACCGGTACCTACACTCACACCTACTGATTTTACAATGTCCATATAAGGCTCCAGGGTGCCATATAGTATATCTTCGGCATTTACCGTTACCTGATCGGTCACCTCAATGTCAGTACCCAGTGGCAGCTCCATGGTTATATAAATGGTACGTGGTTCATTCTCCGGAAAGAAGTACACATTGGGCTTCATCATGCCAAAGAAAAACAGTGAAAAGAAGAAGAGGAGCAGAGAACCGAACATCAGAAGTTTACTGGTTCTGCGTCCCAGCGCCTTACGCAGGGTGGCTTCATACATATTTTCCAGCAAGGGTAAAAAGTTGTGTTGAAATCGTATGGCCGAGGGTTTCAGGACATATTTGTTAAGCAGGGTAATTGCTAGGGGTAATATTAACAAGTTACCCCACAACAAGCTACCACTAAGATAAGCCAGCAAGCCCGGCACAGCAATTCCTCCGGTGATGAGCAAAGGCCTGCGAAAGCTCTTTTTATCGCGTACATCCTCTAATTTCATAAACTTGGCGGCAAATACCGGGTTGAGCACCAATGCCACAAATAGGGAGGAAGAAAGTACAATGATGAGGGTAATGGGCAGGTAGCTCATAAATTTGCCCACTATACCCGGCCAGAAAACTAACGGAAAGAAAGCAGCCAGCGTGGTGGCTGTCGAGGAGATGATGGGTATGGCAATTTCACTGGTACCGTTCTTAACTGCTTTCTCAGGTTTCACACCATGCTCCATCATGCGATATACGTTTTCGATTACCACAATGGCGTTGTCTACGAGCATACCCAGCGCCAATACCAGGCTGAAAAGCACCATGGTGTTGATGGTGTAGCCTATCTGTTTCAATATCATCATGGAGATAATCATGGACATGGGGATGGCCAGTCCTGAAAAAATGGCGTTGCGCAGCCCCAGAAACATGTAAAGAACAATCATTACGAATATCATACCCAGCAGAATACTGTTTTCAAGGTTACTGATTTGGTCGCGTACAAATACCGATTGATCATCTGTTACCGTCACTGTCAGGTCGCGGGGTAGGGTTTCACTGAGCTGCTTTTCTTTTATGATGGCCATGATTTTATCGGTGGCATCCAGCAGATTCTGCCCGCTCTTCTTCACGATGGACAGGGTGACTACCGATTTATGGTCGAGGCGTGAGATGGTACTTTGTTCTTCAAAGCCATCAATCACTTCGGCCACATCCTTAATATGGATGGCGCGGCCGTCAATCTCTTTTACAATGGTATTGCGTATCTCATCCATGTTGGTGTAGTCGGCCTGCACGCGTATTGAGCGGCGGGTACCATCTACCTTTATCTCGCCGGCACCCACGGTGAAGTTCTCCGTTATTATGGCAAATTCTATGTCGTCGAAGGTAAGGTCGTAGGCGGCCATTCGGTGTGGGTTGGCATGTATTTTTATCTCGCGCTCATCTACCCCGCGTATGTCGGCCTCACGCACCTCGCGCAGGGTCTCAAAATCATCCTGCAGGCCTTCGGCAAATTTTTTAAGTTCGTAAATGCTGTAATCGCCCGACAGGTTAATGTTCAGTACCGGGAACTCCGAAAAGTCAATATCATCCACAATGGGCTCGTCCATCAGGTCGTCGGGTAGTTCGCTAATGGCTTTGTCCACTTTGTCTTTCACATCCAGCTTGGCCTGATCGACGGACACGTCGGCCTCAAATTCCACGATGATGAGGCTCATGTCCTGAAAGGAGTTGGACGACATCTTCTTCACCCCATTGAGGTCTTTCAGTTCTTTCTCCAGGGGGCGGGTGATGAGGTTTTCTATGTCCAGGGGACTGTTGCCGGGGTGCGGAGTACTTACCGAGATATAGGGAACCACAATTTCCGGAAACAGCTCACGCTGCATGCTATTGTAACCCATCCATCCGGCCACAATCAGGAATAGGGTGAGAATATAAATGGTGTTTTTATTGGCCAGTGCCAAAAACGTGGGTTTGAATTTCCGCGTTGACACTTTTTCTTTATGTTTTAGGGTATTGTCTTGCATGGATATTTCCTATTAGGGAATGAGTTAAATAGCAATAGCTGCCCCGTCAACTACTTGTGCATAGCCTTTGGTAATTAATTGATCGCCGGGAGTGAGGCCATCGGTTACCAGGGTGTTGTTATTGTCTTTAATACCTGTTTTAATATAGCGCTTGGCAGCGCGTAGCTGGCCATCCGTCTCCTGAGTCACAAAAATAAACTCGCCGCTAAAATCTTTTTTTACCAGAATGGAGGGTACGATGATGGCATTTTCGGCTTTGAACGTGCGCAGCTTTAGCACCGCCAGCATATTGGGCTTTATTTCGTTATTGTTATTGTTCAGGTTGATGCGCACGCGAAAAGTGCGGCTGGCGGGGTCAATCACCGATGAGGCCCGATAGATGTTTGCCTCCAGATTTTTATTGATCACCGGAAACTCTATGGCCACCCGATCACCGGCATTCACGGCTTGCAGGTATATCTCCGATACATCGGCGCTGATGTACACCTGGTTGATGTTTACCAAACGGGCAAAGGCTTGCTGGGGACTTGCCATTTCGCCTTGTTTTTGAATGATGTCGTCTACCACACCATCAATGGGGGCACGTATAATGGCCAGATCCAGCTGGGCCAGTAAGGCTTCTTTCTGCTGTTGCAGCGCCTCTTTGTTGGATTTAGCTTGCAGGTATTCCATCTCAGATCCGATGCTCTGCTGCCATAAGTCAGCCTGTCGCTCGTAGGTTGTGGTTGCCAGCTGAAGGTTGATTTCAACCTGTGCCAGTGCACGTTTTGTCATCTCCGTATTTAGCCGTGCAAGCACTTGACCTTTGCGCACGCGTTCACCTTCCTTCACATCAATGGATATTATTTTACCGGCGGTTTCAGGACTGATAATGATGTTTTTATCGGCCTCCACTTTACCACTGATGTCCACAAAGTGTTCATACAGGCGCGGCTCCACCGTGCTTGCCACTACTTTAATCGTCTGCTCTTGTTTTCCCTCATCCAGTTCTTTTTCCAGCTTCTCAATGTCTTTTTTTAATTGGCTCAGGTCGTTTTTATATTGTGCCAGCAAGGCTTGTTTGTCTTCTCGGTCTTCATCGCCCGGTGCACTGCTACAGGCAAATAGTAGGGCGATAAGGGGAAGTATAAATAGTGCTTTCATAAGTGATACGCTTCTATAGTTGACTTAATATTTTTTGTAGTTCTATGTGAGCTTGCAGCAAGGCCAGTGTAGACTCGATATATCGCAACTCAGCCTCTATGTATTGAGACTCGTTTTGCGACAGCTCCGTGCTGTTAATCAAACCTTTTTGAAACTTAATCAGGCTGAGATCATAAATACGTGTGGCCAGTTCTTTGTTTTTAAGGCTGTTGGCAAATTGCTCGCGCTTAGTCGAAAGGGTGGTGTTGGCATTTAAAAAATCCTTGGTCAGGTTTTCGGTTACCATGGTGCGTGTGTTCTGTGCTTTAAGGTAATTCAGTTTCTCCTGTTTTACCTTTGCGGCACGGCTGCCGGATGTGAAAATGGGAATGGACAAGTTAAGGCCAATCACCTGCGAGGGAAACCAGTCCTGATCGAATATGTTCCATTCATCACCAAATGCGTATTTGGAGTAAGTGTAGTTGGCTTCAATCTTGGGCAGATATTGCGATTGTTCCAGTCGCATTAGCAGTTTCTTGGTTGATACATCGCTGTCGGCCAGCTTGTAATCAATGTGATTTTCCACATTAAAGGCGGGATTATCATGCTTGAGCAAGGTGGGTGCCAGTATACTTTCCATCTTTTCGGTGAGAATAAAGGATTGGGTCAGATCCATACCCATGCTAAACTTAAGTACCGCCAATGCCACTTTGTAGCTGCGCTCCACTTCCAGCAGACGGCTCTTACTGTTGCTCATCATCAGCTCAATTTGTACCACATCGGTTTCCTCTCGAAAGCCATTTTTAAAGTAGGCTCGGGTCTCCTTTAGGGTGCGCTCGTTAACCGCAAGGCTGCGTTTAAAGGTGGTTACATTTTCGCGCGCTGTAAGTGCCAGATAGTAGGCTTGTGTCACCATGTTGCGTACCTCAATACTTGTTTTGTCTCTCTGCTGTTGGCGCAGGGTTTTAAAAACGCTGGCAGCCTTTAGTCCCACGATGTAGGAGCCATCAAATATCAACTGGTTAACCGAGATACTATAATTGGCATCGTAGGCCTGCGCAAAAGAGATGGGTACTTTATCGCCGGGTTGACTGCCGGGAGGTCGCATGTCGGGGGGTAATATCTCCACCGGAAAGAGGGACACCGGTAAATCGGGGTTATGGTTGTAGCCGGCTGAACCGCTTACCTGAGGCAGCCCCAGGGCAATGCTCTCCCAAAGCCTTTTTTGCGCCCCTTCAACATCGTAGTCGGCATTCACCTTTTCATAGGCATGAGTCATGGCATATTCAATGGCCTCCTGCAGGCTCAGCTGCAAACTGTCGCTTTGCCCTTTTGAATTAATCGGGAGCAGCAGCATGAATATGCTCAATGCACAAATGTGTTTCATAGTTATCTGTTTCATGTTGGTTTGATTCCATTCTATAAAATTATGAATATTCCACTAAGGAAACCTGAAATGACTTATAGGTTTCCACGGTTCGTGTTATTTTTTTATTAATTCTTTATTTTATGGCTGTAGTTTACAATAGCGTTTTAATTTTGTAACTTAATGAGAAAATGCCATGGATACCGCCAAAATAAAAG
>NZ_JBNGOZ010000021.1:0-105 GCF_050589825.1 Carboxylicivirga longa
TTGGTGATAAACTGAATAATACCGATAAAATGGCCGCATAACTTAACTGAATGTCCGAAAAACTATTGCAAGTTCAAACCCTCAGTTCAAACGCCTCAGGGGGAT